>JAIXXW010000008.1 GCA_027490555.1 Comamonadaceae bacterium
GCGGGCGTGACGCGTCTGGCCGATGGCGTGGGCATGTTGGCCGAGCAGGCGGCCGAGGCCTTTGCCTGGTGGCGGGGGGTCAGGCCCGATACCGCAGAGGTCATCCGCATGCTGAAAGTGCCTTTGAAGTGAGGGCCGGCAGCCGGTTGTGAGCGTGTCAATTTTTCTCAAAAGAGGTCAGCGCATGAAACATTCGAGTCGGTGGTGGATGGTGGGGTCGGTGGTTGGGGTTTTGGCGTTGCCGCTGCCAGGCCAGGCCTCCGGTGAGGACACCTACAAGGCCGTGTGTGCCACATGCCATGCGCAGGCTTTCCCCAAGGCGCCGCAGGTGGGCAACCAGCGCCAATGGGCGCCCCTGATCCGCGAGGGCCAGGTCAAACTGACGGCCCATGGTTATGTGGGCGTCAGGGGCATGCCGCCCAAAGGGGGTCAGCCAGATTTGTCGGTGCAAGCCTTTGCCGAGGCCCTGAACCACATGGTGAACCAGTCCGGTGGCCAGTGGAAAACCCCGGATGCCCGAACCCTCCAGGCCATCCAGGCCGAGATCGCCCGACGCCAGAAAGCCCAAGCCGGCAAGTGAAGCCGCAGCAGGGCAGGGGCGGGCGCTTCAGCCCTGCTTGCGCTGGGCCAAGAGGCCAATCAATTCGGGCACCAGCGCCTGCGCGTGGCCGGCATCGCAAGCCTGGGACAAGGTGCTTTGCACCGCCTGGGCCAAGCCGGTCTCGGCCTCGATGGCCTGGGCCATGTCGTTGTAATAACTCAGGTCTTTCAGGGCGTTGGCCATCGAAAAACGCAGGCCGGTCGGATCGCCTTGGAGCAAGGCGGGCTTGAGCCGCTCCAGCGCCGCCCCCCAGCCGCCGCCCTTGGTGAGCACATCCACAAACGTACCGGTGTCCACGCCAGCGCGTTGCGCACAGGCAGCGGCCTCGGCCAACAAGGTCACAGTGCCCAGCGACACATAGTTGTGCAGGAGCTTCATGCGGTGGCCCGAACCGATAGGGCCGGTGTGCACGATGTTTTCGGCAAAGCAAGCCAGGATCGGGCGGCAGCGTTCGAACAGCGCGGTATCGCCCCCCACCAGCAAATTCAGCCGGCCCTCGGCCGCTTCCCGGGGCGTGCGGGTCATGGGCGCGTCGAGAAACTGACCGCCCTGGGCCAGCACCCGCGCCGCGACTTTTTCGGTGGAGTCGGGCACGGCCGTGGAGCAGTCGATGACGACCGTGCCTGCGCGCAGGCCCTTCAACACCCCGTCATCGCCCAGCAGCACGGCTTCGACCTGGGGTGTGCCGGTGACGCAAAGGATGACCACCTCCGACTCGGCGGCCAAGGCCTGGGCGGTGGTGCAGGTGCGGGCACCTGCGGCCAGCAGGGCATCGAGCGGCTGGTTGCCCGGGTGCGCCAGGACGCTGAGTCGGTGCCCATGCTTGAGCAGGTTGCTGGCAATGCCGTGGCCCATCATCCCGATGCCGATCATGCCGATGTGTGTCATGCCTCTTCCTTGCGTTTGCACAGGCCCCCAATGTAGTGTCTCAGGCTCAGTTGGGCAGTCTCGGGTTTGACTGGGCCAGGGCCCTGAACACAGCATGGTTGGCCCAAGCCACCGCAGCGCAGATCAACGCCGTCCAGGCCGTGTGGCTGGGGTAGTGCGCGCCGCGCAAGGTTTGCACAGCACCCAGGACAAGACCCAAAAACAGCACCGCCAGCAGCAGTTTTTGTCCGGTGCGTTGGTGCTGGCGATCTGAGGACATCCACCCAGGCAGGGCCAGGGCGATGAAGGCCAAGGCGCTGGAGGCGTGCCCGCCTGGAAAGCAGTGGCCACTGCCGCCATCGCTGACGCCCCAGGCCCAGTGCGACACGTGGCGGGCCACGCCACCGAACATCTCCAGTTCCCAGGGGCAGCTGGTCTGGCTGATGCGTTTGATGGCGGTGACCACCAGCAAACTCAGGGCGATGCCGACGGCGATTTCCAGCCGCTGCAAGCGCGGAACCTGGCGCCAAAAACCCAGAGGCCAGACCACCATGGCCAGGATGCCCAGGTAAAGGGCCAGGGCCAGTTGCCGCGCCCCATCGTGCAAGACGGTGCTGAGCCACCAGTGCTCGCGCAAGGCAAAGCCTTGCTCATCGCCCAGCCATGCCATCACGCGCAGGTCTGCACCCGAGGCGTCCCAGGCCAGCGTCAGGCACAAGCAGACCAGCCATAGCCACAGACCGGGGGATGCGGACACCCAAGGGGTCTGGGTCATCGGTGCGTGGGGGGCGCTCTGGTCGATCTCGGAAGGTGGCATGGCGGCGTTCAACGGTCAATCCCTGAAGTCTGCCTGATTTTGACCCTGGATTTCCTCACCCACGGCCCACAAGCTGCCCGGCGGAAAAAACCGAAGGCCACACCGCAGGGCGTTCACAATACCGCCTGTTGTTTTGTATGCTTTTGCCCATGACCTCTGTTGCTGCCAATCCTGCTGCTGATGCGATGAACCGCCGTGCCTGGCACCCTGTGGGCCTCTTGCTGGTGCTGGCCCTGTGGCTGAGCACCCTGGGCAATCTGCCTTTGTGGCGGGCGCTGTGGGACTTGACGGAGACCCACAGCCTGCGCACCGTCCTGGGCCTGTTCGGTTTTGGCCTGATCGTGCTGGCCGCCACCACCATGCTGTTGAGCCTGCTGGTCTGGCCCCGCTGGCGCAAGCCGTTGGGTGTGCTGTTGCTGCTGGTGGCAGCGGCCAACAGCTATTTCATGCACACCTACGGCATCGTGATCGACCCCAGCATGATGGCCAACACGGTGCAAACCGATGTGCGCGAGGTACGCGACTTGTTGTCCTGGTCGCTGCTGGCGGTGCTGGCCCTGGGGGTGGTGTTGCCCGGCTGGTGGTGGTGGCGTCAGCCTGTGCAACAGCTGCCCTTGCGGCGCCTGGCCGGGCGTCAAATGGGACTGGCCGGTTTGGCCCTGCTGATCATGCTGGCGGCGGTCTGGGTGTCGTTCCAGGATTTGGCCTCCACCATGCGCAACCAGAAATCCCTGCGCTACATGCTCAACCCCTTCAACACCCTCTACGCCAGCACACGTCTGCTGGTGGGGCAGACCGCGCAGGCCAGCTTGACCTTGCAGCCGGTTGCAGAAGATGCGGCGCTGGCGCGTGCATCGGGGGCAGGGCAGGCCGCGCCCTTGATCGTGCTGGTGGTGGGCGAAACCGTGCGTGCGGCCAACTTTGGGCTGGCCGGCTATGCGCGGGACACCACGCCGCAATTGCGCCAGCTGCAAGGCCGTGGCGAACTGGCCTACTTTGCCCAGGTCACTTCCTGTGGCACCAACACCCAGGTCTCGGTGCCCTGCATGTTCTCCCACCTGGGCCGGGAGGCTTACAGCAAAAACACCACCCCGTATGAAAACCTGCTGGACGTGCTGCAACGCGCCGGCCTGCAGGTGCTGTGGCTGGACAACCAGTCTGGCTGCAAGGGGGTGTGCGATCGCGTGCCGAACGCCAGCACCCGCGAGTTGAAAGATCCCACCTTCTGTCCGGATGGCGAGTGCTTTGACGAGATCATGCTGCGCGTGTTGCCCGAGCGCTTGACCCAGCTGGAAAAAGCCGCGGGCTCGGCCTCGGCGGGCACGGTGGTCGTGCTGCACCAGATGGGCAACCACGGCCCGGCCTACTACAAACGCACGCCGACCGAAATGAAGGTCTACCAGCCCGAGTGCCGCAGCAACGTGTTGCAAGATTGTCCGGCCCAGGAGATCGTCAACGCTTACGACAACGCGGTGCGCTACACCGACCACTTGCTGGGGCAAACCGTGCGCTGGCTCCAGGCCCAGCCCCGTCCCACGGCCCTGCTGTATGTGTCCGACCATGGCGAATCGCTGGGCGAGAAAGGCCTGTACCTGCACGGCATGCCTTACATGATGGCACCCCAGGAACAGACCCATGTGCCCATGGCGCTGTGGCTGTCAAAACCCATGCAGTCCCGGTTGGGCTGGGACGGCACTTGCTGGCAGAAAAAGGTGGCCGAACCCGTCTCGCACGACCATTACTTTCATTCGGTCCTGACGCTGGCGCAGGTCAGCACCCGTTGGCACAAGCCCGAACGGGATGTGTTTGCCGCCTGCCCAGCGCGACCGTCTTGACACGCCACCGTCCAGCCCGGCAGCTCAGGCCTGCCACCAGCGCCACAGGGCGGACAGCCACACCCCCCCACACAGCAGCAAGCTCAGCAGCACGGCCGCACTGGCCGTGTCCTTGGCCCGCTTGGACTGCGCATGCCACTCGGGCCCGACCCGGTCAATCGCGGCCTCCACAGCGGTGTTGAGCAACTCCACCACCAGCACCGCGACCACCACACCCACCAACAAGACCACCTCGGCCCAGCTTTGTCCCAGCCACACGGCAGCGGGCAGGATCAGCACGGCCAAGATCGCCTCTTGCCGAAAAGCCGGTTCGTGCCAACCGGCCCGCAAGCCTTCGATGGAATAAAAAAAGGCGTGCCAGACGCGGGACAGGCCCTGGCGTTTGGGCTCTACAGAGTTGGGTTCGTTCATGGGCTGGGGGAAGCGGGGTTCGGGGCTGCAAGCGGCTAGGCCCTGATGATAATGGCCCCACAGTCCAGGGCACCCGATGGACCCCACCCGACCCGCACCCGACCCTTATCTGGCCCTCAGACCGTCCTGACAAAGTCCCGCGCCAGCGTCACCACCACCGGCCCCAGCAGCACGGTGAGCAGGGACGGGAAGACGCAAAAGATCAAGGGGATCAGCAATTTCACCGGCAGTTTGGCCGCAGCCTCTTCGGCACGCAGGCGGCGTTCGGTGCGCAAGGCGTCCGAATACACCTGCAGCGATTCCGACACGCTGGTGCCAAAACGGTCCGCCTGGATCAGCATCACCACCAGGGCATCGATGTCCTTGATGCCCACCCGTTGCGACATGTTGCGCAGGGCATCGGCCCGTGACGCGCCTGCCCGCAGGGCCAAACCGGTGAGTGCAAATTCCTCGGACAGCAGGGGCCGGGCCTGGCGCATTTCGCGGCCCACCCGTTCCATGGCCGCGTCCAGGCCCAGTCCGGCCTGCATGCACAGGCGCAGCAGGTCCAGCGCGTCCGGAAAGGCGTGCATCAGCCGCTGTTGGCGCTGTTGAATGCGCAGCTTCAGCACCGCATCGGGCAGGTAGTAGCCCAGGGCTGCGGCGAGCATGACCACGGCCGGCCGTGCCATGCCGCTTGGGCTCCAGGCACTGGCTGCCAGGACGATCCAGGCCACCAGGGCCAGCAGCACGGTGATCAGCGTCTTGCAGGTGAAGAAGATGGGCAGGGCCACGGGCGAGCGCCAGCCGGCTTGGACCAAGCGCAGGCGCAAGGCCTTGGCGCGCTCGTCGCCAGCGCCCGACAGTCCGGCCGTCCAGGGGCTGAGCCACAGCAGTGCCGACAGCAGGCGGTTTTGGCTGGCTTGCCAGGCCCGGCTCTGTGCCGCCTGGGCCGGATCCGGGCGGCCGTCCGTGATCCGGGCCAGGCGTTGCCGACCGGGGTCCGGCATCCAGCGTGTGAGCAGGGCCAGGCAGATGGTGACCACCAAGGCAAACACCAGTGCAGCAAACCACAGGATCGAAGCATTCATGGGAGAAAACCTATTGAAATTCAGACCCGGATCTGGATCATTTTCCACATCCACAACACGCCAATCCCCATCAGGACTAGCGAGACCTGCACCAGTTGCAGGCCCATCGGGTCTTTCCAGAGTTTCGAGACGAAGTCGGGGTTGAGCACGCTCATGAGCGCCGCCAGGGCAAAGGGCAGGACCGTCAAGATCACGGCCGAAATCCGGCCCTCGGCCGAGAGGACGCGCACCACGCCCGCTATTTTTTTGCGCTCGCGGATCAGTTGTGCCGTGGTTTTCAGCACCTCGGCCAGATTGCCGCCGGTTTCGCTCTGGATGATGACCGCCACCACAAAGTAGCGCACATCGTCACTGGCCACCCTGTCGGACAAGGCCTGCAGGGCCTGCGTGGTGCCGACCCCGAAGCTGACTTCTTCGAA
>JAIXXW010000067.1 GCA_027490555.1 Comamonadaceae bacterium
CCCGCAGTTTGTCCTTGGCCGCCTGGCTCATCCAGTCGGTGGTCCAGGCCGGGGCCAGTTGCGTGAGCACCTGGCCTTGCAGGCCGTGGGCCTGCAGCAGGGCCTTCACATCGTCCTCGATCTGGCCCATGGCCGGGCAGCCGCTGTAGGTGGGGGTGATGACCACCTCCAGGCCCTGCTGGCCCATGCGCACGTCACGCAAGATGCCCAGCTCGCGCAAGGTGAACACCGGGATTTCGGGGTCGGTCAGGGCTTCGAGCAGGGCCCAGGCGCGGGCCACGTCGGGGCTGTCGGGCTGCAAAGACGGTGAGGACATGGCCGGGGTTCACCAGACGGCTTGCGGGTGGGCGCGGGCCAGGCTTTGCATCTCGGCGAGCAGGAAACCCAGGTGCTCGGAATGGACGCCTTGTTTGCCTGTGGGCACAAAGCCGCCGTCCGCCGGGCGTTGCAGCGTGGCGTCCTGGATGGCCTCATCGACGATCTGGTTCCAGTCGTTTTGCAAGGCGGCCATGTCGATGCCGGTGCCGTTGGCCAGTGCTGCCGCCTCATGCGGGCTGCTGGCCCAGAACTCCTGGGTGTAGGGCAGCCACTGGTCGAGGGCCGCTTGTGCCTTGGCGTGCGACACCTCGGTGCCGTCGCCCAGGCGCACCAGCCAGTCGCGCGAATGGCGCAGGTGGTAGCGCACCTCCTTGAGCGACTTGGCGGCGATCGCGGCCAGCTGTGTGTCCTTGGAACTTTGCAGCAGGTCCCACACCAGCACCATCAGGCTGCTGTAGAGGAAATTGCGCGCCATGGTCATGGCGAAGTCGCGGTCGCCCTGCGCCGTGGCCGACATCAATGGCATGTGCGGCAATTCGCACAGGGTGTAGTTGCGAAATTCCGGCACATCGCGGAAGTAGGCCAGCGTGTCTTCGGTGGTCCCGCCCCCTTGCAGCTGGGCCGCATGCTGGTAGAGCATGCGGGCCTGGCCGATCAGGTCCAGGCTGTTGTTGGACAGCGCGATGTCTTCTTCCAGGATGGGGCCATGGCCACACCATTCGGCATTGCGCTGGCCGAGGATCAGGGCGTTGTCGGCCAGGTGCAGCAGGTATTCAACAGGAGCATTCATGGGGCGTAGCGAGATGGTTTTGGGCGGGGCGCTGCAGCGGAGACAGGGCATGCGGCGCCAAGCCGCATGCAGCCGCCTCGCAGCCGGTCACATGTGTCCGACTTCGTCGGGGATCACGTAAAAGGTCGGGTGGCGGTAGACCTTGTCGCTGGCCGGATCGAAGAACTCGGGCTTGTCGTTGGGCTCGCTGGCCGAGATGCTGGCCGAGGGCACCACCCAGATGCTCACGCCTTCCTGGCGGCGGGTGTAGACGTCACGCGCCATTTGCAAGGCGTGTTCGGCGTCCGAGGCGTGCAGGCTGCCACAGTGCTTGTGCTCCAGCCCTTGCTTGGAGCGCACGAACACTTCCCACAGGGGCCATTCTTTCAATGCGGCGGTGCTCATGCGGCCTCCTTCATTTGGCTTTGCGCTTGTTTCTTGGCGTGGGCCAGGGCCGCCTCGCGCACCCAGGCGCCGTCATTCCAGGCTTTGACGCGGGCGCCCAGGCGTTCCTTGTTGCACGGTCCATTGCCGTTGACGGTGGCCCAGAACTCGTCCCAGTCGATCTGGCCGTAGTCGTAGTGACCACGCGCTTCGTTCCATTTGAGCTCAGGGTCGGGCAAGGTGACGCCCAAGACCTGGGCCTGGGGCACGGTGGCGTCCACAAATTTTTGGCGCAGATCGTCGTTGCTGATGCGTTTGATGCCCCAGCGCATGCCTTGCGCGCTGTTGGGGCTGTCCGCGTCGGGCGGGCCAAACATGGCCAGGCACTTCCACCACCAGCGGTTCACGGCGTCTTGCACCATGGCTTTTTGCTCGGCGGTGCCTTGCATCATGACCAGCAAGGCTTCGTAGCCCTGGCGTTGGTGGAAGCTTTCTTCCTTGCACACGCGCACCATGGCGCGGGCGTAGGGGCCATACGAGCAGCGGCACAGGGGCACCTGGTTCATGATGGCCGCGCCATCGACCAGCCAGCCCACCACGCCCACATCGGCCCAATTGAGCGTGGGGTAGTTGAAGATCGAGCTGTATTTGGCTTTGCCGCTGTGCAGCGCATCCAGCATCTGGTCGCGGCTGGTGCCCAGGGTTTCGGCGGCGCTGTACAGGTACAGACCGTGGCCGCCTTCGTCCTGCACTTTGGCGATCAGGATGGCTTTGCGCTTGAGGCTCGGCGCGCGGCTGATCCAGTTGCCTTCGGGCAGCATGCCGACGATCTCGCTGTGGGCATGCTGGCTGATCTGGCGCACCAGGGTCTTGCGGTAGGCATCGGGCATCCATTCGCGGGGCTCGATGCGGCCATCGGCGTCGATGCGGGCGTCAAAGGCGGCCTGCAGCGCAGCCTCTTGCGTGTTCAGGGCTTTGGGCACGGCCTTCAGACCGGCCGATTGGGTGTCCTCGGACCCGTCCGGGACGCTGAATGATTGCGTGTACATGGGCATCTCCTGCGCCAAACAGGATGGGATGATCTCGGCGCAGGTGACAGTATACCCATTAACCGACCGTGCGGTCGGTTAATTTTAAATTCACAGGTTCAGGTGTTTCCCTGAGCACGGAGTCCCGGCCCCGACATGCCCGTCGCACAGGCTGCAGCGGCAAGCCTTCGGGGTGCGCCATCGCCTCAGGACGCCTCGACTTGCCAGCTTTTGCCGGTGCCGCGCGCCAGCGCGGGGCCGACCACGTCCAGCGCTTGGCGCAGCTGGTCTTTCAGGGTGAAGGGGGGGTTGATGACAAACATGCCACTGGCGGCCAAGCCGCCTTCGTCGCCAGCCCCACGGCCAATGGCCAAAGTGGCGTTGAGCCAGGGTTTTTGGGACTGGTTGGCCAAAGTGCGCAGGCGGCGCGGCAAATCATGCGCCTCGGGGCGCGGGATGATCGGGTACCAGACCAGGTAGGTGCCGGTGGAAAACCGCTTGATGTATTCCTGGATGACGTTGGCGACCTTGGCGTAATCGGACTTGATCTCATAGCTGGGGTCGATCAGCACCATGGCGCGCTTGGAGCCGGTGGCCGAAGGCGGTGGGGGCAGCAGCTTTTTGAGGGCCTCGAAGCCGTCTTCGCGGCCGACCGTGATGGCGCGCCCGGCGTCGAGCTGGGCGATGTTGGACATCAGGGCCTTGCTGTCGGTGGGGTGCAATTCGAACAGACGCAGCCGATCCCGCGAGGCATGGCGCATCAGCTTGTGCATCAAAAAGGGGGAGCCGGGGTAAATGTTGGCCTGCCCGTTCGGGTTGAAACTGGCGATTTGTTCCAGGTAGTCCTGCACCGGCTCGGGCAGGGCGTCCAGCTTGTCCACCGCCCCCAGCAGTTTGAAGAGGCCGTCTTCGGCTTCGGCCCCTTTTTGGGCGAAGTCACCGTCCAGGCGGTACAAGCCAGCACCGGCATGGGTGTCGATCAGGGTGATGCCGGCCTCTTTTTGCATGAGGTGGCGCAGGGTGGCCAGCAAGGTGATGTGTTTGAGCACATCCGCATGGTTGCCGGCGTGAAACGCGTGTCGATAACTGAACATGCGTCGATGGTAACCAATAAGCTTGCAGGCCAAGGCGCCGCAAGTCCTTGATTTTTCGTATAATAGCGGGCTTCGCAGCGATTTGGCGATCCCGCGGCGAAGACGCCCCTGTTTGCAAGAACGGGCACATTCCCACCTAAGAGGCTCCCACAAGAGGAGCACCGACCGTGGAAAAGGATCCCACAAACCTTTCTTCAAAGGAAAAACTCATGACAACAACTTTCAGCGCCAAACCCGCTGAGGTCGTGCACGAGTGGTTTGTGATTGACGCGACCGACAAGGTCCTCGGACGAGTAGCCAGCGAAGTTGCTCTCCGTTTGCGCGGCAAACACAAGGCCATTTACACGCC
>JAIXXW010000356.1 GCA_027490555.1 Comamonadaceae bacterium
ATGACGCCGGTGATCCTGATCGGCGGCATGACCACCGGCGTGTTCACCCCGACCGAGGGCGCCATCGCGGCTTGCGTCTGGGCCATCGCACTGGGCTTTTTCTGGTACCGCACGCTGAACTTCAAGATGTTCGTGAAGATCTGCCTGGACACCGTCGAGACCACCGCCACCGTGCTGTTCATCGTGGCAGCGGCCAGCATTTTTGGCTGGATGTTGACGGCCACAGGCGTGACCTCGGCCATCTCCAGCTGGGTGCTGGGTTTCACGCAAGAGCCCTGGGTGTTCTTGCTGCTGGCCAACTTGCTGATGCTGTTTGTCGGCTGCTTCCTGGAGCCCACCGCCGCCATCACCATCCTGGTGCCGATCCTGGTGCCCATCGCCTCGCAGCTGGGCATCGACCTGGTGCACTTTGGCCTGATCATGGTGCTCAACCTGATGATCGGTTTGCTGCACCCCCCCATGGGCATGGTGCTGTTCGTCCTGGCCAGGGTGGCCAAGCTCAGTGTGGAACGCACCACCATGGCCATCTTGCCCTGGCTGTTTCCCTTGCTGGGCAGCCTGGCCATCATCACCTACGTGCCCAGCCTGGTGCTGTGGTTGCCCAAACAGTTTTACTGAGCCGGTCGTTCAGACCGGCGCCCCACTTTTCCAAAGATTGACCCCATGTCCACCCTCTTCATACGCCTGCACCCCTCAGACGACGTCGTGATTGCCCGCAGCCAACTCATGAGCGGCAGCGCCGTCGAAGGCGTGCCGGTGCGCGGCCTGATCCCACCAGGCCACAAAGTCGCCACCCGCGCGGTGGCCGCCGGCGAGCCGGTGCGCCGCTACAACCAAATCATCGGTTTTGCCTCGCAGGCGATCGCCCCGGGCGAGCATGTGCACACGCACAACCTGAACATGGGCCCCGAAAAAGGCAATTTCGAGCGTGACTACGCCATCGGGCAGGACGTGAAACCCGCGCCAGTGCGCCGTCACGCCACCTTCATGGGCTACCAGCGCGCCGACGGCCGCGTGGCCACGCGCAACTACATCGGTGTGCTGTCCAGCGTCAACTGCTCGGCCACCGCCGCCCGCGCCATCGCCGACCATTTCTCCAGACGCAACAACCCGCAAGCGCTGGCCCATTTCCCGAATGTGGACGGGGTGGTCGCCCTGACCCACGGCACCGGCTGCGGCATGGACACCGAAGGTCTGGGCATCCAGCTGCTCGAGCGCACACTGGCCGGCTACGCCACGCATGCCAATTTCTGGGGCGTGGTGGTGGTGGGCCTGGGTTGCGAGGCGAACCAGCTCAACACCTGGCTGGCGCACAGCAGCCTGCGCGAGGGCGACACCCTCAAGGTCTTCAACATCCAGGACACCGGCGGCACCCGCCTGACGGTGGAAAAAGGCATCCAGCTGATCGAAGAGATGCTGCCGCGTGCCAATGCGGTGCAGCGCTCGCCCTGCAGCGCCGAGCACATCACCGTGGGCCTGCAGTGCGGCGGCTCGGATGGCTATTCGGGCATCAGCGCCAACCCGGCACTGGGTGTGGCGGTCGACCTGCTGGTGCAACACGGCGGCACCGCCATCCTCAGCGAAACGCCTGAAATTTACGGTGCCGAACACCTGCTCACGCGCCGTGCGGTTCGGCCCGAGGTGGCACACAAACTCATCGAACGCATCCGCTGGTGGGAAAACTACACCGCCATCAACGGCGGCGAGATGAACAACAACCCTTCGCCCGGTAACAAGGCGGGCGGGCTGACCACCATCCTGGAAAAGTCGCTCGGTGCGGTGGCCAAGGGTGGCACCAGCAACCTGCAGGCGGTGTACGAATACGCCGAACCGGTCACCGCCAAAGGCTTTGTCTACATGGACACGCCCGGCTATGACCCGGTCAGCGCCACCGGCCAGGTGGCCGGCGGGGCCAACCTGATCTGCTTCACCACCGGGCGCGGCAGCGCCTATGGCTGCGCGCCGTCGCCCAGCCTGAAGTTGTCCACCAACACCGCGCTGTGGAAAAAGCAGGAAGAAGACATGGACCTGAACTGCGGCGAGATCGTCGACGGCGGGGTGAGCATCGCCGAGATGGGCCAGCGCATTTTCGACATGATCCTGGCCGCCGCCTCGGGCGAACCCACCAAAAGCGAACGCCACGGCTACGGCCAAAACGAGTTTGTGCCATGGCAAGTGGGCGCCGTCATGTGATCCCGCCGCCCGGCGCGGCAGCCACACCCTGTGGACGATGGGCGCGGCATTTATCCAAAATCCATCGCGCACAGGGGTGCGCTCCCGCCCATCCACCAATGCACACCGGGCTGCGCGCCCGCATCGACACTCTGAAAGACCGCTCATGAGCCAACGCATCCCAGCCGCCGATCTGCGCCAGCACATCACCCGCATCATCGCCAAGACCGGCAGCGCCCCGGCCGAGGCCGCACAAGTGGCCGACAACCTGGTCATGGCCAACCTGAGCGGACACGACTCGCACGGCGTGGGCATGGTGCCGCGCTATGTGGACGCGGTGCTCGAAGGCGGCTTGTCGCCCAACACCGGCGTGAAGGTGCTGCTGGACACCGGCCCACTGCTGAACCTGGACGGCCAGCGCGGCTATGGTCAGATCACCGGCGTGCAGGCCATGCAGATGGGCATAGCGCGCGCCCAACAACACGGCGTGTGCACCGTGGCCTTGAGCCGCTCGCACCACCTGGGCCGCATCGGCCACTTTGCCGAAATGGCGGTGGCCCAGGGCTTGGTGTCGGTGCATTTTGTGAATGTGCTGTCGCGCCCGGTGGTGGCCCCATTTGGCGGCGGCGACGGGCGCTTTGGCACCAACCCCTGCTGCATCGGTGTGCCCATGGGCAGTCGCGCACCCTTTGTGCTGGACTTTGCCACCAGCCGTGTGGCCCAAGGCAAGATGCGCGTGGCCCACAACAAGGGCGAACCGGTGCCGCCCGGCTACCTGATCGACGAACACGGCCACCCCACCACCGACCCTGGGGTGGTGGTGGTGCCGCAGTCCAACGGCCTGTTTGGTGCGCTCATGACCTTTGGCGAGCACAAGGGTTTTGGCCTGGCCATGGCCTGTGAGCTGCTGGGCGGCGCGCTCACCGGCAGCGGCACCTGGCACCGCGAAGCCGACCACCAACGCGCGGTGCTCAATGGCATGCTGACGATGCTGATCGACCCGGTGCGCCTGGGCACACAAGCCCTGTTTGAACAAGAAGCCCTGGCCTTTGCCGACTGGCTGCGCCAAAGCCCCGATGCCCCCGGCAGCGAAGGCGTGAAACTGGCGGGCGAGCCCGAACGCGCTGCTCGCGCCGAGCGCGAGACAACAGGCATCTGGATCGACGACACCACCTGGGCCGAGATTGAAGCGGCCGAGCAAAAACTGCAGGGGCGCTGAACCTTGGTCCCGCATCGCGCACGGGGTGCGCTCCTACACAGAAGCCATCGCGCACAGGGGTGCGCTCCCACCCAGAAGCCATCGCGCACGGGGGTGCGCCCACACACAGGCCTGCACCGGTGCTGTGGGAGCCCAACCCTTTGGGCGATGGGCGCGACACATGTTCAAAATCCATCGCGCACAGGGGTGCGCTCCCACACCCAAACCGCTTTCAAAGGGGGTGTGCCCACACACAGGCCTGCACCGGTGCTGTGGGAGCCCAACCCTTTGGGCGATGGGCGCGACACATGTTCAAAATCCATCGCGCACAGGGGTGCGCTCCC
>JAIXXW010000062.1 GCA_027490555.1 Comamonadaceae bacterium
ACCCCGTTTTGGTAAGGAATCAGCACCTCGTCCATCAAGGGCATGGTCAGGTACGGCGGCACCAAGGTGGCGGCCGTCGAGGCCAGGGTCAGCAAAAAACCCGCCAGCAGTGATTTTTTATAGGGTTTGGCAAAACGCCAGAGTTTCAGCAGGGTCCAGGTCGAGGGTGGGGCCAGGTCTTCGCGACCGCACTGGGCGCAATCGACCTCGTCCTCGCGCATGACCGCCTGACACACCGGACACACGGACACCGAGAGTTTGTTTTGCAAAGGGCTGCCCTGCCCCGCGATCTGCAGCTTTTGGTATTCAAACTGGCTGACCCAGCGGACCGCCGCCGATTGCAGGCCCAAAGTGAAACGCCAAACCGCCCACTGCGCCGAGGGCGAGACCAGGGACAAGGTGCCCACCCCGGCGTGGTCGCTCAGGGCCACGCTCAGGTCCGGTTGCAGGGGCCAGCTCTGCCATTTTTTTTCCGGCCCCGAGCAGGACAAGACCCGTTGATCGGTCAAAATAAGCAGGCTTTTGGCGAAGAACAATTTCCCATCCAGGTCAACCTCCAACCAGGCTGAGACGTTTTCCTGAGGGTGAAGAATGGCTTGAACCGCTGTTTGCCAAACCTCCGGAATCCCCGGAAGTGACAAGACTGAAGCAGTAGTTGGCATCATGAGCATGAACCGCGAAGTGTCCGAAACGCCGTTGGCGCGCGACGGGTACGACCACCATGGAGATGGCCAACTGCTTTAACAAGACTTCCCATGTTCAATTCGAATCCTGATTTTTCACTGCACGCGCAGGCAAACACCCCGGTGGGCGGGCCATTGTATCGCTGCACCCCTTGATCCCATGAGTCCCAAAAACATCGAATTCCTGCGCATGACCTATCTGCGCGGACCCAACATCTGGACCTACCGTTCGGTGATGGAAGCCCTGATCGACATCGGGGAGCTGGAGGACTATCCCTCCAACCTGCTGCCGGGCTTCAACGAACGCCTGAAGGCCTGGCTGCCCCAGATGATTGAACACCACTGCACCCCGGGGGTTCGGGGCGGTTTTTTTCAGCGGCTCGACACAGGCACCTGGGCCGGCCACATTCTGGAGCATGTCAGTCTGGAGCTGCAAACCCTGGCCGGCATGCCGATGGCTTTTGGCAAAGCCCGAGAGGCCGGTCCTCGGGGCGTCTACAAGGTGATCATCCGCACCGATGACGAGACCGTCGGCCGCACCTCGCTCGAACTGGCCCGCGAGCTGATTTTGGCGGCCATCCACGACACCCCCTACGATGTGCCAGGTGCGGTTGCCCGACTGGCCCTGCAGGTGGACACCCTGCATGTGGGGCCCAGCACGCTCAGCATCGTGGAAGCGGCTTACGAGCGGCGTGTGCCGTTCATCCGCCTGAACGTCGGCAATCTGGTGCAACTCGGACATGGGTCCAAACAACGCCGGATCTGGACCGCCGAAACCGACCGCACCAGCGCCATCGCCGAAGGCATTTCCCGGGACAAGGACCTGACCAAAAAACTCTTGGCCATGTGTGGCATTCCCGTGCCAAAAGGCCGCATCGTGGACAGTCCTGCCGCTGCCTGGACTGCCGCTCAGGACATCGGTTTGCCCGTGTGCGTCAAACCCATCGATGGCAACCGCGCGCGCGGGGTTTCACTCGACCTGAACACCCAGCAGGAGGTTGAAGCCGCCTATGGCATCGCGCTGGCGCAGGGACGCGAGGTCATTGTCGAGCGCTATGTGCGCGGTTCAGAACATCGCCTGCTGGTGGTGGGTGACCGCATGATCGCGGCCTGCCGAGGGGAAAGCGCCAGTGTGATCGGCGACGGTCAACACACGGTGCGGGAGCTGGTGGAGTTGCAAATCAACGCCGACCCACGGCGCGGCAGCGTGGGCAGTTTGCCGCTGGAATTGGTGGTGTTGCAAGACAACAGCCCCGAAGTGTTGGAGCTTTCACGCCAAGGCCTGACGCCCGACAGCGTGCCTGCGGCCGGACAATCCGTGCTGGTCAAGCGCACCGGCAACATGACCACCGACATCACCGATGTGGTGCACCCGGAAGTGCTGGCAC
Organism: Comamonadaceae bacterium; assembly: GCA_027490555.1. Lineage (GTDB taxonomy): Bacteria > Pseudomonadota > Gammaproteobacteria > Burkholderiales > Burkholderiaceae_C > Limnohabitans_A. The sequence goes on from JAIXXW010000062.1 coordinate 2,072, forward strand.
AAGCCGTGCTGGCGGCGCGCGTGGTGGGCCTGGACATCGCCGGTGTGGATGTGGTGACCCCGGACATTGCTCAACCCCTGGGCACGCAAGGTGTGGTGGTCGAGGTGAATGCGGGCCCCAGCCTGCTGATGCACCTGAACCCGGCCGAAGGCCAAGCTCGGCCAGTGGGCCGCGCCATTGCGGAACACATGATCCCTCCGACCGAATCCGGACGCATCCCTGTGGTGGGCCTGATGGGCGACGGCGACACCACAGGCTGCGCCAAGCTGATCGCCTGGCTCTTGCACCTGCAAGGCTATTTCACCGGGCTGGCCTGCGCAGAGGGCCTGTATGTCAACCAACGCTGCCTGTTCAAAGGCAATGCCATGGACTTTGACCAGGGCGAGCGTTTGCTCATCAACAAGGCCGTCGAAGCCGCCGTGTTTGAAAGCGATGCCCGGCATTTGCTCACCCAGGGTCTGGCCTATGACCGTTGCCAGGTGGGCATCGTCACCAGCATGCCCAAGGCGGCCCCCCTGGAAGACCTGTACCCCGGGCCCGATGAAAAAATGCCCGGCTACATCCGCACCCAGATTGATCTGGTGCTGCCCACGGGTTTTGCCATCCTGAATGCAGCAGATGAGGCGGTGGCCGAGCTCGCCCAGTATTCCGACGGCGGCGTGATCCTGTTCGCGGCCGACGAAAAAGAAACCCGGCTGGTGGCACACCTGCAAGAAGGTGGCCGCGCTGGGTTCTGGCGCGATGGTCAGTTGATCCTCGCGCAAGGCGCCCTCGAGCAGTCCGTGCTGTCCACCCAGCGCCCGGGCGTCTCGCGTCTGCTCAAGAACAACCTGCTCACCCCCCAGGACATGCTGATTGCTGCCTGCGCCGCATGGGCCATGGGCATGGATGCCGATCTGATCCGAGCCGGTGTCAAAAGTTACGGTCAAACCCTGACAGCCTGAAGCAGTTCTACAAAAACAACAGGAACCCTCTCCCATGGAAGTGTCCCGAATCCGCCCCTTGCGCGGCCCCAATCTGTGGAGCCGCCACACGGCCATCGAAGCCGTGGTGAGCTGCACGGCAAATGAGCAAGGGCTCCACCCGCAGCACCCCACCGAACAGCATTTGCGGCGCATCTTTCCTCAGGTCGGTCCCTTCGATGCCGTGCGCCCCGGACAGGCCGTGACCTTGGCCCACGCTTTGGAAAAGGTCACCTTGGGCCTGCAAATCCAGGCCGGTTGCCCGGTGTCCTTCAGCCGGACCACGGCCACCGAGGAGCCGGGTGTTTACCAGGTGGTGGTCGAGTA
>JAIXXW010000126.1 GCA_027490555.1 Comamonadaceae bacterium
CTGATGTTGACCAACCATGCCGAAACCTTCGACATCATGATCAACGTGCACGGCGGTGGCGAATCCGGTCAAGCCGGCGCATCGCGCCACGGCATCACCCGCGCCCTGATTGACTACGATGCATCGCTCAAGCCTGTGCTGAGCCAAGCTGGTTTTGTCACCCGCGACGCCCGTGAAGTGGAACGTAAAAAGGTCGGCTTGCACTCTGCTCGCCGCCGCAAGCAGTTCTCCAAGCGTTAAGCTGCTGTTTTTGCTTTCTGCCAAAGCCGCCCCGGTTCACCGTGGCGGCTTTTTCCATGGCCCTCGCTGCAGCGGCAAAACCCATGAGCCCAGTAGCGTTACTGGCCAGGAGGGGCGGTAATTCCCGACCAGCGCGCTATACTATTTGCCATTGAACCGGAGAAACACCATGAGCGCTGTTGCTGAAAACATCCAGACCGAAATGCCCGAACCGATTGTCTTCACCGACAGCGCGGCGGCCAAGGTGGCCGACCTGATCGCGGAAGAAGGCAACCCCGATCTCAAGCTGCGCGTTTTCGTGCAAGGCGGGGGATGCTCCGGTTTTCAGTACGGCTTCACTTTCGATGAGATCACCAACGAAGACGACACCACCATGAGCAAAAATGGGGTGTCCTTGCTGATCGACGCCATGAGCTACCAGTACCTGATCGGTGCCGAGATCGATTACAAGGAAGACCTGCAGGGTGCCCAGTTCGTCATCAAGAACCCGAACGCGACGTCCACTTGCGGTTGCGGCTCTTCTTTCTCGACCTGATCACGGCAGGCGGCCACGGCTGCCGCCACCGCTCAACGGGGGTACAGTGCCCCCAGCACACGGGCGCCTCGGGCGCCCGTGACGCTGCTGAGGCTGGCGGTTTCCCGCCTGAGGTGCTTGTAAGCCAGCCATGCAAAGGCCGCCGCTTCGACCTGCAGGGGGGGCAACCCCTTTTGCGCACTGCTGATCACTTGCACGGACGGCAAATGCTGGGCCAGCCGCTGCATCAAATGGGTGTTCAGCGCGCCTCCGCCACACACCACCAATGACTGGGCGCCCTCCGCATGGCGCAGCACATCGGCAGCACAAGAGCGCGCCGTGAATTCGGTCAAAGTCGCTTGGATGTCTTGTGGTCGGCATGCTTCGTTGGCAGGCATGCGCGCCAGGTGTTGTGCCAGCCAGGCGGGGTTGAACAGGTCCCGACCGGTGCTTTTAGGGGGGCTGCGCTGCAGAAAGTCCTCGGACAGCAGCTGTGCCAGCAAGGCCGTGTCGACCTGCCCTTGCGCAGCCCACGCCCCTTCGCGGTCGAAGGCCTGGCCGGTGTGCTTGGCGCACCAATGGTCCATCAGCGCATTGCCCGGACCACAGTCCCAGCCCAGCACACGGCCGTCCGGGTGCAGCACACTCAGGTTGGCAATGCCGCCGATGTTGAGGACGGCCACCGTGGCGTCTTGCTCGCCAAAGATACCCTGGTGGAAGGCGGGCACCAGGGGCGCACCCTGTCCGCCAGCTGCCAGGTCCCGGCTGCGAAAATCGGCCACCACATCCACCCCGGTCAACTCGGCCAGCAAGGCCGGGTTGATCAGCTGCAGCGTGTAACCCACGGCGGCTTGCCCCCGGTCGGGGTCGGCGTCGAATTCCAGTGGCCGGTGTCGGACCGTTTGACCGTGCGCCCCAATGGCGGTGATGTGGTCGGGGCGCAAGCCTGAGGTGCGAAGCAATTCCTGAACCACTTGCGCGTAATGTCGCGCCACCGCATTGCCTGCCAAAGCGCTGCGGTGCAGCTCGTCAGGCCCACTCTGGTTCAATTGCAGCAATTCGGCCCGAAAAGGCGCCTCAAAGGGCATGAAGGCATGGGCCGTGACATGCAACTGCCCCGCGCTGTCGATGCGGGCCACGACGCCGTCGACGCCGTCCAGCGAGGTGCCCGACATCAGACCGATGAAATGCGCGGACACCATGGTCAAGTCAAAAACCGGATGGAGGGCGAAAGCGGATGCCTGGGGACAGCGAAGAAAAAGGGCCTGAGGGCCCCGGGTCCTTACTGGATGGGACTTTCCCGCATTTGCGCGGCAGCCTGCAATTGACCACGGGCTTGGGCCACCTGGGCATTGAAACGTGGCATCGCAGCGGGGGCGATGGGCAAGGCCTGGGCTTGCTGAATGACCTTTTGGGGGTCGACGTGGACGCCATTGACGCGGAACTCAAAATGCAGATGGGGCCCTGTGGACCAGCCTGTGGAGCCCACGGCACCGATGGTCTGGCCTTTTTGCACGGTTTGACCCTTGCGCACGTGGATCTTGCTCAGGTGGGCATACAAGGTGGAATGGCCATTGCCGTGACGCACCTCGACGACATTGCCATAGCCGCCCTGGACGCCGGCAAATGTCACCACGCCATCACCCACGGATTGGGCCGGTGTGCCGGTGGGGGCGGCGTAGTCCAGTCCCCGGTGCGCTTGCTGGGTCTTGAAGATGGGGTGCAAACGCATGGTGAAACCACTGGTTTGACGGGAAAAGGGCACTGGCGATGCCAGGTAGGCGCGGCTGAGGCTTTTGCCTTCGAGGCTGTAGTAGTTGCCTTTTTGACCAGGCTCCTGGAACCAGACCGCCTGGTAGGTGTTGTTGCCGTTGTCAAATTCGGCGGTCAGCACCCGGCCCGTGCGAACGGGTTCGCCATCGGCTTCCAGCACCTCGTAGACCACCGAGAAACGCGCGCCCTTGCGCAAGGTCCGGTGGAAGTCGATCTGGTTGGAAAAAATCTGGGTGAGCTGGTTGATCACCACATCGGGCAGGCGGGCCTCGTCAGCGGCATCGTAGAGGGACCGGCTCACGGTGCCACCCGTCATGCGGATGCTGGTGTTCATGGGCGAGGTTTCCAGCGCCGCCTGCAGGCCTTGGTCACCACGCCGGATGGACAGGCGCTGGAAGAAGGTGTCGGTTTCCTTGTTCAGCCAGCGCACGTTCAGGGCGATCAGACGCTGCTGGCTGTCTGCCTCGGCCGTGACAGCGCGACCGGCTTGACGCAGGGCTTGCTTAGCCAGGGGGTTGTTGCGCAGGAAAACCGCGGCTTCGGCGTCCACCATGCCCAGACGGCGCAGCAAGGTTTCGGGCGTGTCGGCAGAGCGGGTGGTGTCGCTGCGTGTCAGGCGGATGTTGACCAGGTCCAGTGTCTTGGCCTGGTCTTCCAGCTGGGCGATGGCCACGGGCACGGTGATGTTGACCACAGGCTGGTCGGCGATGTCCGGTCCCAGGTTGGCGATGGCGAATGCGCCACCACCGCCGGCCAGCAGCACGGAGGCCATGCTGACGCTGATGGTTTTGGGGTGACGAGCCAGCCAGCGGCTCAGGCCTTTGGCCATGCCCGCGAGGACAGGATGCTGTCCGTCCAGCCAGCCCAGCACCCGCTGCACAGCGACCAGCACTGCGCCGAGCACAGCTGTGCACAGGAACAGGAGACCAATCAGCAGGGAGGCCAGTCGGGACTGGAGGGCGTTCAAAAAAGACATCGATCTGGTGTTTCTCGACCCCTTGCAAGGCCATGCTGGCAAGGGGCGCGGAGCGCGAAAGCCAAGGCCACCTAAAATGGATGAACTGGGCGAAAAGGCCATTGTAGCGGTCTATGCCCATTTGTCTTAAGAAAAAACCCTTATGAATCAAGCGCAAGTTACAAATTTTCCGGTCACGGACCAGACCCTGAACGCCATGGAGGTGACCTTGCGGGGCTGCGAGGAGCTGATTCCCAAGGACGACTGGCTGAAAAAACTGGCCAAATCCGAGGCCACCGGCGTGCCTTTGCGCATCAAACTGGGCCTGGACCCGACGGCGCCGGACATCCACATCGGCCACACGGTGGTGCTCAACAAAATGCGCCAGTTGCAGGACCTGGGGCACCAGGTGATCTTTTTGATCGGCGATTTCACCAGCCTGATCGGTGACCCATCGGGCCGCAACAGCACCCGACCGCCGCTCACCTCCGAGCAAATCAAGCTCAACGCCGAAACCTACTACAGGCAGGCCAGCCTGGTGCTGGATCCGGCCAAAACCGAGATTCGCTACAACAGTGAGTGGTCGCTACCCTTGGGCTCGATGGGCATGATCCAGCTGGCGGCCAAGTACACCGTGGCCCGCATGATGGAACGCAACGATTTCCATGAGCGCTTCAAGGCCGGCACGCCGATTTCGGTGCACGAGTTCCTGTACCCACTCATGCAAGGCTACGACTCGGTGGCCCTCCAAAGTGATCTGGAGTTGGGCGGCACCGACCAGAAGTTCAACCTGCTGATGGGCCGACATTTGCAGGCCGAGCACGGTCAGGAGCCCCAGTGCATCCTGACCATGCCCTTGCTCGAAGGCCTGGACGGCGTGGACAAGATGTCCAAGTCCAAGAACAACTACATCGGCATCGCCGAGGGCCCCAACACCATGTTTGCCAAGGTGCTCAGCATTTCCGACACGCTGATGTGGCGCTGGTACACCTTGTTGTCCTTCAAATCGATGGCCGAGATCGCGGCGCTGAAAAAGGAAGTCGAGGCCGGGCGCAACCCCAAAGACGCCAAGGTGATGCTGGCCAAGGAGATCACGGCGCGCTTTCACAGCGCGGCGGCGGCCGATGCGGCCGAGCAGGATTTCATCCACCGCAGCCAGGGCGGTGTGCCCGACGACATTCCTGAAGTCAGCCTGTCGGGCGCGCCCCTGGGCATCGGGGCCTTGCTCAAATCGGCGGGCCTGGCCCCCTCGACCACCGAAGCCGGGCGTTTGATCGATGGCGGTGGCGTGCGGGTCGACGCCAGCGTGGTCAGCGACAAGGGCCTGAAACTGCCGGCGGGGACGTATGTGGTGCAGGTCGGCAAGCGCAAGTTTGCCAAGGTGACGCTGTCTTGAGCGGGGCCCGGCGCACGGTGTGATCGTGCAGCGAAGCTATGCTGAGCCCATGACAAGTTTGGACACCTGGATGACGCCCCGCCGCATGCTGTGGGCGTCGGTGGTGGTGGCCCTGGTCACCATCGCGCTCAAGACGGCCGCCTGGTGGCTGACCGATTCGGTGGGCCTGCTGTCGGACGCGATGGAGTCGCTGGTCAACCTGGCCAGCGCCGTGTTCGGCCTGCTCATGGTCACCATCGCTGCCCGCCCTGCCGACGAGGACCATCCCTATGGCCACCACAAGGCCGAGTATTTTTCTTCCGGCTTCGAGGGCATCCTCATCATCGCGGCGGCCCTGGGCATCGTCTGGGTGGCCGCGCATCGCTTGGTTGATCCCCAGCCCATCGCGAAAGTGGGCTGGGGCCTGGGCTTGTCGGTCGGCAGCTCGGCCCTCAATGGCGTGCTGGCCTGGCAGATGTTCCGCGCTGCACGGCAGCACCGATCGCTGGCGCTGGAGGCCGACGCCCGCCACCTGGTCACCGATGTCTGGACATCGGCCGGGGTGGTGGTGGGCATTGCCCTGGTCAGCGCCACGGGCTGGTTGTGGCTGGACGCGGTGGTGGCCATCGGCGTGGCCCTGAACATCCTGAAAGAAGGCTGGAGCCTGGTCTGGCGATCCGCCCAGGGCCTGATGGACGAGGCGCTGGAGCCCGAAGTGCTGGCCGATGTGGAGCGGGTGCTGGCCGGCTTTGCGCACCAGCGTGGCGAGACCGAGATCATCCGCTTTGACCACCTGAACACCCGCAAGGCCGGTCAGCGCCGCTTTGTGGATGTGCACATGCACATGCCGGCCAGCTGGACATTGGGCCGCGCGGCCGCCTTGCGCGCCAGCGTGGAGCAGGCCCTGATGAGCGAGGTGCCCGGCTTGCGGGCCACCATCCAGCTCTTGCCCAGCGATGTGGAAGCCCATTTTGACGATGCGAGGGACTTGAAATGATCGCTTTGC
>JAIXXW010000281.1 GCA_027490555.1 Comamonadaceae bacterium
CAGGCTTACACCACCGACACATCGGGCCTGGCCTCGGTGCGTGCCAAGGAAGCCAAAGACCCCACAGCCCACGTCATCTTGCCCGACCTGGTCTCCAAAGAGCCACTGGGCCCCATGGTGCGCCGTGGTGACGACGAGTGGCTGGCCATCAACAAGTGGGTGTTGGCCGGTCTGATCGAAGCCGAAGAGTACGGCATCACCCAGGCCAATGTCGACCAGATGAAGACCAGCGACAACCCCCAGGTGGGCCGTTTGCTCGGCGTGACCGAAGATTTGGGCAAGCACCTGGGCCTGGACAAAGAGTGGCTCTACCGCGCGATCAAGGTCACCGGCAACTACGGCGAGATCTTTGAGCGCAATGTGGGCCCCAAGACCTCCATCAACCTGCCCCGCGGCATGAACCGCCAATGGAACCAGGGCGGCTTGCTCTACTCGGCACCGCTGCGTTGATACACTGCCTCGTTTGAAGGCTCTGAATACGCCCCTTGATGGGGCGTATTTTTTGCCAAACTGTTTTGATTCAGGCGGCAAGCATGTCCCATTCTTCCATGATCGAGGCCAGGCCCTCACCCAACAAGAAAAACCGGTCGGTGTCGTGGCGAAGCCGAGAAGGCCGATCGGTCATCTACCAGATCGTGGCGATCCTGGCGGTGGTGGCGCTGGTGGCTTTGCTGGTGCGCAACACGCTGGCCAATATGCGCTTGCGGGGGATCCAAAGTGGCTACGATTTTCTGTTCCAGCCCTTTGGTTTTGACATCAGCGAGACGCTGATCGACTACGCGCACACCAGCTCCTACTTTGTGGCGTTTGCCATCGGCATGCTCAACACCATGAAGGTGGCTGTGATCGGCATCGTGCTGGCCACCTTGCTGGGCGTGCTGATCGGGGTGGGGCGCTTTTCGAACAACTACCTGGTCAAGAAGATTTGCTATGCCTTTGTCGAATTTTTCCGCAATGTGCCGGTGTACCTGCAACTGCTGATCTGGTACCTGGTGTTCGCCGAAGCCCTGCCCGATCTGGACCAGGCCTGGAATGCAGGCCATTTCTACCTGAGCAAAAACGGGGTGTCTTTCCCCTGGCCGGTGTGGCAGCTGGGCCAAACGCTGGCCCTTTTGGGGGCTTTGCTGGGTTTGGCCTTTGGGCTGTATTACCGAAGCCTGGCGCGTGCGCATTTCGACCGCACAGGCCACACCCGACCGGTCCTGTTGGTTGCGTTGGCCGCCGTGTTCGGGCTGGCCTTGCTGGGCTGGCTGGCCGGTGGTGCGCCCTCGGAATGGGACCTGCCCAAGGTGGGCGATTTCCAGATCGAAGACGGCGGTGCCTTCAGCCCGGAATTCATGGCCTTGCTGTTTGGCCTGGTGTTTTACACCGCGGCCTTCATTGCCGAGGTGGTGCGTTCGGGCATTGCCTCGGTGTCGCTCGGTCAGCATGAGGCGGCGGCCTCCTTGGGCTTGACCAAAAACCAGGCCATGCGCCTGGTGGTGCTGCCGCAAGCCCTGCGGGTGATCATCCCGCCGCTGACCAGCCAGTACCTGAACCTGACCAAGAACTCGTCCCTGGCTGTGGCCATTGGTTACCCGGAGCTGGTCTCGATCGCCAACACCACGCTGAACCAGACCGGACGGGCCATCGAGGCGCTGTCCATCGTGATGCTGGTGTACCTGACCCTGTCCTTGATCACCTCGGCGCTCATGAACTGGTTCAACGCCAGTGCCGCCATTCAGGAGCGCTGACATGACCACTGTTTTCAAATCTGTCCAAGCGCGCCCCATGCCGGGTCGCCAAGAAGGCCTGGTGGCCTGGTTCCGGGCCAACCTGTTTTCCAGCATCGGCAACAGCCTGCTGTCGGTTTTGTTGCTGGCACTGTGTTTGTGGCTCCTGTACTCGTCCATGGATTGGGCGCTGCTGCAAGCGGTGTTCGGGGCCCATGTGGAGGCGTGCAACGAAGTGCGTGGCGTGGGCGCTTGCTGGGGGGTGATCACCGAAAAAGGCCGCCTCATCGTGATGGGCCGCTACCCCGAGGCCGAACATTGGCGGCCCGTGATCGCCACCGCTTTGATGTTGGGCGTGGTGGTCATCAGCTGCATGCCGCGCTTTTGGAACAAGGCCCTGCCCTTGATCTGGGCGGTGATGCTGGCGGTGTATTTCGTGCTGATGAAGGGCGGCTTTTTCGGGCTGACCGAGGTGGACACCGACCAGTGGGGAGGATTTCCGCTCACGGTGATGCTCACGGTGATTTCGATGACGCTGGCCTTTCCCCTGGCCATTGTCGTGGCCCTGGGGCGGCGCTCCAACATGCCGGCCATCAAGACCTTGTGCACCCTGTATGTCGAACTCATCCGTGGCGTGCCCTTGATCACGGTCTTGTTCATGGCCTCGTTCATGTTGCCCCTGTTCATGCCCGAGGGCGTGAAGATCGACGTGCTGGTGCGCGTGGTGGTGGGCATCACCTTGTTTTCGGCGGCTTACATGGCCGAGGTGATCCGGGGGGGCTTGCAGGCGCTGCCCAAAGGCCAGACCGAAGCCGCGGCCACCCTGGGCCTGAGCTACTGGCAGACCCAGCGCATGATCGTGCTGCCGCAAGCCCTGGCCACGGTGGTGCCGTCCATCATGAACACCTTCATCGGCCTGTTCAAAGACACCTCGCTGGTGACCATTGTGTCGCTGTATGAGCTGACCGGTGCCCTGGGCCTGGCCCTGAACTCGGATGCCGACTGGCGCCCATTCAAGATCGAAGCCTATCTCTTCATCACCTTCATTTATTTTGCTTTCTGCTTTGCCATGTCGCGCTACAGCCTCTGGATCGAAGAGCGCACGGCCGTGAGCAAAGTCCGCTGAACGAAAGACACCCATGACCGCCATCGCCAACCCCCTCATCGAGTTCAAAGGCGTGAACAAGTGGTATGCCAGCAATGGCTACCATGTGCTGCGCGATGTGAACCTGCAGTTTGCCAAAGGCGAAAAAGTCGTCATCTGTGGCCCCTCGGGCTCGGGCAAGTCCACCCTGATCCGCTGCATCAACGCCCTGGAGGAATACCAAGAGGGCACGCTCACCGTGGACGGCACGGTGCTGGGCGATGACCTCAAGGGCATCGACAAGGTGCGCCGCGAAGTCGGCATGGTGTTCCAGCAGTTCAACCTGTTTCCGCACCTGACGGTGATGGAAAACCTGATCCTGTCCCCCACCTGGGTGGCCAAGATGCCCCGCAAGGAGGCCATCGACAAGGCCATGGTCCAGCTCGAGCGGGTGCGCATCGCCGAGCACGCCCACAAATACCCCTTGCAGTTGTCCGGCGGGCAGCAGCAGCGCGTGGCGATTGCCCGGGCGCTGTGCCTGACACCCAAGATCATGCTGTTCGATGAGCCCACCTCGGCGCTCGACCCCGAGATGATCAAGGA
>JAIXXW010000324.1 GCA_027490555.1 Comamonadaceae bacterium
GGTGGTTTCACCGTTGACCACGCCTGCGACAAAACCCAGCAACACAAAACCCATTTGCGAGATGGTCGAGTAAGCCAGCATGCGCTTGAGGTTGGTCTGGGCAATCGCAGCCAGGTTGCCAATCAGCAAGGAGGCCACGGCCAGCAGTGCCAGCATTTGCTGCCAGTCAAAGGCCAGGGGCAGCAAGCCCTCGACCAGCAAGCGCACCAAAATGGCGAAGGCGGCCAGCTTGGGGGCACCACCGATCATCAAGGTGGCGGCGGTGGGGGCACCCTGGTAGACATCGGGAATCCACATGTGGAATGGCACGGCACCGATCTTGAAGGCCAAACCGGCCACGATGAAGACCAGGCCGAAGACCAGCACCTGGTGGTTCACCTGTCCAGAGGCGATGGCCTTGAGCACCGTGGTCAATTCCAGGCTGCCGGTGGCGCCGTACATCATGGACATGCCGTAGAGCAAGAAGCCCGACGCCATCGCGCCCAGCACAAAGTACTTCATGGCCGCTTCCGTGGCCTGGGTGTGGTCGCGCCGCAAGGCCACCAGCGCATAACTCGACAGGGTCAGCAGCTCCAGCCCCAGGTAGATCACGATGAAGTTCTGGCCCGAGATCATCATGCTCATGCCCAGCAGGGCAAACAGGCTGAGGCTGAAAATTTCACCGCCGCGCAGCATGTCGCGGTCTGCGGCATAAGGGCGCGAGTACACCAAGGTGATCATCACGGCGACCGTGGCAAAGCACTTGAGCCAATGGCCCATGGGGTCACTGACCACCATGCGGCCAAAGCCATACAGGGTCTGGCCTGCATCGGCGTACACGGCATTGAGCAGGGCAACCCCGGCCAGCGACACCAGGGTCAACACATAGGTGCCCGTGCGCTGGGGGCTCTTCACGAAGAGGTCAGCCAGCGTCACCACGCAGGCCATGACCAGCAGCACGATCTCGGGGTACATCGTCATCCAGCTGGAGTTGTCCATCATCTGTGTTCTCTCAATTGTTCTGTTCCGGCGAAATGTTCAGGCCCTGGCCGCTCAAGGCAGCTTGGATGCGGCCACGTGCTTGAGCAGGTCGAGCACCGAAGCGTCCATCACATCGGTGAAAGGTTTGGGGTAGATGCCCATGTAGAGCACGGCCACGGCCAGCAAAGCCAGCATCAGGAATTCACGCGCGTTGATGTCGGTCAGCTCCTTGACCGCCTCTTGGGTGACCGGCCCCAGGTACACGCGCTTGAACATCCACAAGGTGTAGGCCGCACCAAAGATCAGGGCGGAGGCGGCCAGCAGACCGATCCAGAAGTTGAACTTCACGGCGCCCAGAATCACCATCCACTCGCCCACAAAACCTGCGGTGCCGGGCAAGCCCGCGTTGGCCATGGCAAACAGCAGGGCAAAAGCGGCAAAGCGGGGCATGGTGTTGACCACACCGCCATAACTGGCGATCTCGCGCGAGTGCACCCGGTCATACAGGACCCCGATGCACAGGAACATGGCCGCCGACACAAAGCCGTGGGCGATCATCTGCACGATGGCCCCGGACACGCCCAGGGGGTTGAAGATGAAAAAGCCCAGGGTCACAAAACCCATGTGCGCCACCGAAGAGTAGGCCACCAGCTTTTTCATGTCCTGCTGCACCATGGCCACCAGGCCCACATAGACCACGGCCACCAGCGACAGCACGATGATGAAAAGACCCCATTCGCGGGCCGCATCGGGCGCGATGGGCATGGAAAAACGCAAGAAGCCATAGGCGCCGAGCTTGAGCATGATCGCGGCCAGCACCGCCGAGCCGCCGGTGGGTGCTTCGACGTGTACATCGGGCAACCAGGTGTGCACCGGCCACATGGGCACCTTGACGGCGAAGGCCGCAAAAAAGGCAAAGAACAGCAAGGTCTGCACCGGGCCCGACAAGGGCAGCTTGTGCCAGGTCAGGATGTCGAAGCTGCCACCCGATGTCACATACAGGTAGATCAGCGCGATCAGCATCAGCAAGGAGCCGAGCAAGGTGTACAGGAAAAACTTGAAGGCGGCGTAAATCTTGTTCGGCCCTCCCCAGATACCGATGATCAGGTACATGGGAATCAACGTGGCTTCAAAGAAAACATAGAACAAGATGCCGTCGAGCGCGCAGAACACGCCGATCATCAGGCCCGACAGGATCAGGAAAGCCGCCATGTACTGGTTCACCTTGCGGGTGATCGCTTCCCAGCCGGCGATGACCACCACCACGTTGATGAAGGCCGTCAGCGGCACCAGCCACAGCGAGATGCCGTCGACACCCAGGTGGTAGTGCACATTGAAGCGCTCGAACCACACCATTTTCTCGACGAACTGCATCGCCGATGTGCCGAGCTCGAAGCCCGAAATCAGTGGCAAGGTGACCAGGAAACTGGCAATGGCGCCGACCAAGGCCAGCCAGCGCACAGCGCTGGCTTGGCTGTCGCGACCCAAGGCCAGCAAGACGACGCCGAAAGCGATCGGCATCCAGATGGCAAGGCTTAACAATCCCATTTTTATCTTGTCCTCAAAACCGTCAAGCGAGCCAGACGAAATACGTCATCAGCACGAACACACCCAGGATCATGACCAAGGCATAGTGGTACAGGAAGCCGGACTGGAACCAGCGCACCACGCTGGACACCAGGCCAACGACTTTCCACGAACCATTGACAAAGAAGCCGTCAATGATGGCGCGGTCACCGACCTTCCACAGACCCTGGCCCAGGCCTCGAGCGCCCTTGGCCAGGATGTTTTCATTGATCCAGTCCATGAAATACTTTTGCTCCAGCAAGACGACCAGCGGACGCAAAACCCGTGCAAAGTACGCCGGCACCTGGGGGTTGACCAGGTACATGTACCAGGCAGCAAGCACACCGGCCAGGGCCAGCCAGAAGGGGGCCATGGTCATGCCATGCAAAGCCATGGCCACAGGCCCGTGGAACAACTCACCGAGCTGCTGCATCGCGGGGTGTTTGGCGGCGTCGATGTAGATCACGTCCTTGAAGAAGTCGCCATACAGCATGGGCTGGATGGTCATGTAACCGATCACCACCGAAGGGATGGCCAGCAGGACCAGGGGCACCGTGACCACCCAGGGTGACTCGTGCGGCTTGTCGTGGCCGTGGTCATCGTGACCGTGGTGGTCATGGTGGTGTGCATCCGGGTTCTGGTCGTAACGCTCTTGGCCGTGGAAGACCAGGAAATACATCCGGAAAGAATAGAAAGCGGTGACGAACACGCCGGCCAGCACCGCGAAATTGGCAAAGCCCGCTGCAGGCAAGGTGCTCAGGTGCACGGCTTCGATGATGCTGTCCTTGGAATAGAAGCCAGAGAACAAAGGCGTGCCGATCAGAGCCAGCGATCCGAGCAAGGAGGTGATCCAGGTGATCGGCATGTACTTGCGCACGCCACCCATCCAGCGGATGTCCTGGTTGTGGTGCATGCCCATGATGACCGAACCCGCGCCAAGGAACAGCAAGGCCTTGAAGAAGGCGTGCGTCATCAGGTGGAACACGGCGACAGAATAAGCCGACGCGCCCAGAGCCACCGTCATGTAGCCCAGCTGGGACAAGGTGGAATAGGCCACCACGCGCTTGATGTCGTTCTGGATGATGCCCAAAAAGCCCATGAACAGCGCGGTGATCGAGCCGATGACCATCATGAAATTCAAGGCGGCATCGGACAGCTCGAACAGCGGCGACATGCGGGCCACCATGAAGATGCCGGCGGTGACCATGGTCGCCGCGTGGATCAGCGCCGAGATGGGGGTGGGGCCTTCCATCGAGTCGGGCAACCACACGTGCAGCGGGAACTGGGCCGATTTGCCCATGGCCCCGATGAACAGGCAGATGCAGATCACCGTGATCAGCATGGCGTCCATGCCGAAGATGTACCAGGGAAAGTTGATGGCGGCCAACTCGTTGGCTTTGGCAAACAACTCGGTGTAGTTGAGCGTGCCGGTGTAAGCCGCGATCAGGCCAATGCCAATGATGAAGCCAAAGTCACCCACACGGTTGACCAAAAAGGCTTTCATGTTGGCGAAGATGGCCGTGGGTTTGTTGTACCAAAAGCCGATCAGCAGGTAAGAGACCAGGCCCACCGCTTCCCAGCCGAAGAACAGCTGCAGCAGGTTGTTGCTCATGACGAGCATCAACATGGAGAAGGTGAACAGCGAGATGTAGGCGAAAAAGCGGTTGTAGCCCTCGTCCTCGTCCATGTAACCGATGGTGTAGATGTGCACCATCAGCGAGACAAAGGTGACCACGCACATCATCATCGCGGTGAGGCTGTCGACCATGAAGCCGATTTCCATCTTCAGGCCGCCCACCACCATCCAGGTGTAGAGGCTGTCGTTGAAGCTGGCCCCCCCGATGACCTTGCTGAGCGTCACCGCCGACAGGATGAAAGACACCAGCACACCCAAAATGGTGAAGGTGTGGGACAGCCGGCGGCCGATCCAGTTGCCACCGAATTGCGTGCCCCAAATACCGGCCAGCAAAGAGCCCACCAGCGGGGCCAGGGGGATGGCCAGCAAGGTGCTGGCGTTGAGGGTCTGACTCATATTCTTGTTAACCCTTGAGCGAATTGAGTTTGTCCACGTTGATGTTGTTCTTGTTGCGGAACAACAGCACCAGGATGGCCAGGCCGATGGCCGATTCGGCAGCCGCCACCGTGAGGATGAAGAACACGAACACCTGTCCGTGCATGTCACCCAGGTAGTGCGAGAAGGCCACGAAATTCATGTTCACGGCCAGCAGCATCAGCTCGATGGCCATGAGCAATACGATCAGGTTCTTGCGGTTCAGGAAGATGCCGATCACGGCCAGCGCAAAAAGCATCGCGCCGAGCGACAGGAAGTGTCCCAGAGTCAATGTGGTCATTTGGTTTCCTCGGCAGGCACGGCAGCGCGGGCCGGTGCGGCTTGGGTCGGCGCCATCTTGACCACCGCCATGCGGTCGGCCGCACGGACCTTGACCTGCAGGGAGGCGTCGATGGCCTTGCTGTCTTTGCGGCTGCGCAGTGTCAGCGCGATGGCGGCGATCATGGCCACCAGCAAGATGCCCGCAGCGATCTGGATGGGCATCAGGTATTCGGTGTAGAGCAAGATGCCCAGGGCTTTGCCATTGTCCACGGGCACCGCGCCTGGCGCCATGGCGGGCGCCTCGGACAGGCGAAAGCCCGACAGCAGCACGGCGGCCATTTCAAGGGCCACGATGGCCCCCAGCGTGGCGGCCAAGGGGAAGTTTTTCCAGAAACCCTGCCGGAGGGTGTCGATGTGGATGTCCAGCATCATCACCACGAACAAGAACAGGACCATCACCGCGCCCAGGTAGACCAAGACCAGCACGATGGCCAGGAACTCGGCGTTCAGCAAGAACCACACAGCCGAGGCCTGGGAAAAAGCCAGCATGAGGTAAAGCACCGCGTGCACAGGGTTGCGCGCGGTGACCACCCGGAAGGCCGCGAACAACAGCACCACCGAGAAGAGGTAGAAGAAACCGGTCTTGACGTCCATAGGTTTGTCTTTTCAAATGATCAGGACTGGGTGGCGTTCAACGGTAAGGAGCATCAGCGGCCTTGGCGGCGGCGATCTCTTTTTCGTAACGGTCGCCCACGGCGAGCAACATGTCCTTGGTGAAGTACAGGTCACCGCGCTTTTCACCGTGGTACTCCAGGATGTGCGTCTCGACGATCGAGTCCACCGGGCAGCTCTCTTCGCAAAAACCGCAGAAGATGCATTTGGTCAGGTCGATGTCGTAACGCGTGGTGCGGCGCGAGCCGTCTTCACGCTGGCCGGCTTCGATGGTGATGGCCATCGCCGGACACACGGCTTCGCACAGTTTGCAGGCGATGCAACGCTCTTCGCCGTTGTCATATCGGCGCAGCGCGTGCAGACCCCGAAAACGTGGCGAAAGCGGGGTTTTTTCTTCCGGGAATTGCACGGTCACCTTGCGGGCAAAAGCGTAGCGGCCGGTCAGGGCCATGCCTTTGAGCAACTCCACGAGCATGAAGCTCTTGAAGAAATCCTTGATCGAGAAAGAGGATGCAGTCACTGTTGTCATGCTTGTTCACCGCTTAAAGCCAGATGTTCCAGGGCGAGTGCAACCAGGCACCAACGACCAGCAGCCACACCAGGGTGACGGGGATGAAAATCTTCCAGCCCAAACGCATGATCTGGTCATAACGGAAACGCGGGAAGGTGGCGCGAATCCAGATGAACATCGACACCACCAAGAAGGTCTTCAGGCCCAGCCAAATCCAGCCGGGCACGGCATTGAACAAGGCGCTGTCGATGGGCGACAACCAGCCGCCCAGGAACATGATCACCGCCAGGATCGAGACCAGCCACATGCTGGCGTATTCGGCCA
>JAIXXW010000218.1 GCA_027490555.1 Comamonadaceae bacterium
CGCAGGTCCACCGACACCTGCACGCTTTGCGAAGGGCCAGGGGCGTCTCCCGCGTCGATCAGCAAGGCTTCCTGACCACGGGTCATGTTGATGTAGACATCCGCCAGCAGTTCGGCATCCAACAGCGCGCCGTGCAAAGTCCGGCCCGAATTGTCCACCTCCAGGCGATCGCACAAGGCATCCAGGCTGTTGCGTTTGCCAGGAAACATTTCCTTGGCCATGGCCAGGGTGTCGATCACATGGCTGACGTAGGCCTTGAGCGGCTTTTTGCCCACCCGCTCCAGTTCCTTGTTCAAAAAGCCGATGTCAAAAGCGGCGTTGTGAATGATCAGTTCAGCATCCGCCAGGTAATTCAAAATCTCATCGGCCAGTTGGGCAAACTTGGGTTTGTCACGCAAAAACTCGTTGCTGATGCCGTGCACCTTGAGCGCGTCCTCGTGGCTGTCGCGCTCGGGGTTGAAATAAAAATGCAGGTTGTTGCCGGTGAGTTTTCGGGCGTACAACTCCACGCAGCCAAGTTCGATGATGCGATCACCCCCTTCGGCTGACAGGCCCGTGGTTTCGGTGTCGAGAACGATTTGGCGCATGGCTGGCTTCAGTGGTTTTCTTTGGCGTGGTTGATGGTGTAGCGCGGGATCTCGATCACCAGATCGCTCTTGGCCACGATCGCCTGGCAACTCAGGCGTGAGTTCGGCTCCAGGCCCCAGGCGCGGTCCAGCAGGTCTTCCTCGGTTTCTTCCATCTCATTGAGGCTGTTGAAGCCCTCGCGCACCACCACATGGCAAGTGGTGCAGGCCGCACTCATGTCGCAGGCGTGCTCGATGTTGATCTGGTTGTCGAGCAGGGCTTCGCAAATGCTGGTGCCTGCGGGCGCTGAAATTTCGGTCCCGCTGGGGCAGTACTCGGGGTGGGGCAGGATTTTGATCTGGGGCATAGGGGTCTTTTGAATTCGGGGTCCATGCGGGCCATCAGATGGCTTGGATGTTTTGACCCGCCAGGGCTTTGTGGATGCTGTGGTTCATGCGCTCGGCAGCAAAGGCTTCTGTGGCTTTGGCCAGCGCCTGGGTGCAGTCTTCCAGCGCCTTGGCATTTTGCTCGGTCTGGATGGCGGTTTGCAAGGTGCGCATGTGCGCATCGATGGCTGCACGTTCGGCGTCGCTGAGCAAGTGCCCATCGGCCTGCAGGGCACTGCGTGTGGCCAGCAGCATGCGGTCGGCATCCACCCGGGCTTCGACAAGGGCGCGGGCTTGCATGTCGACCTGGGCGGTGGCGAAGCTGTCTTGCAGCATGGCCGCAATCTGTTCGTCGCTCAGGCCATAAGAGGGTTTGACGTCGATGTGGGCTTCGACACCGCTGATTTGTTCTTTGGCCCCCACGCTCAGCAAGCCGTCGGCGTCTACCGTGAAGGTCACGCGGATGCGTGCTGCGCCTGCGACCATGGGCGGGATGCCGCGCAATTCAAAGCGGGCCAGGCTGCGGCAGTCTTGCACCAGATCGCGTTCGCCTTGCACCACATGCAAAGCCAGTGCGGTTTGGCCATCCTGGTAGGTGGTGAAGTCTTGCGCCATGGCGGTGGGGATCGTCTGGTTGCGCGGGATGATGCGCTCGACCAGCCCGCCCATGGTCTCGATGCCCAGCGACAAGGGGATCACATCCAGCAGCAGCAGCTCGCCTGCGGCGTTGTTGCCTGCCAACTGATTGGCCTGGATGGCCGCCCCCAGGGCCACCACCTCGTCGGGGTTGAGGTTGTTGAGCGGGGCCTTGCCAAAAAAATCGGCCACGGCACGCTGGATTTGTGGCATGCGGGTGGAACCGCCGACCATGACCACGCCTTGCACCTCGCTTTTGTCCAGTTGCGCATCACGCAGGGCTTTGCGCACCGCGCTCATGCAACGTGCGGTGAGGGGCTGGGTGGCTTGTTCGAAATCTGCCCGGCTGACCGTCAGGGCCAAGGCACCCGTGGAAAGATCCACCGCCAAGGTGGTGGAGTCGGCTGCACTGAGGGCTTCCTTGGCGGCACGCGCGGCAGCCTTGAGGCGGGTTTTGTCCTCGGCGGTGACGGCCTGCAAGGCAGGCTGACGGGACAAGACCCCATCGGCCAGGGCCTGGTCATAATCGTCACCACCCAATGCGGAGTCGCCTCCGGTCGACAGCACCTCGAACACACCCTGGGTCAAGCGGAGGATGGAAATGTCGAAGGTGCCCCCACCCAGGTCAAACACGGCATAAACACCCTCGCTGGCGTTGTCCAGGCCATAAGCGATGGCGGCGGCAGTCGGCTCATTGATCAGGCGCAGCACGTTCAGCCCGGCCAGTTGGGCGGCGTCTTTGGTGGCCTGGCGCTGCGCGTCGTCAAAATAGGCTGGCACCGTGATGACCGCACCATACAGGTCGTCGTTGAAGCTGTCTTCGGCCCGGTAACGCAAGGTGGCCAAGATTTCGGCACTGACTTCCACCGGTGACTTCGGCCCCTGCACGGTCTGGATCGACAACATGCCGCCCTGGCCAGAGCCGTCGCCGCTCACAAACTCATAAGGCAGTTTGTTGCGCTCGACGATGTCCTGCAGTGCGCGCCCCATGAAGCGTTTGACGGATGCGATGGTGTTGACCGGGTCGGTGGCCGCGGACTGCAAGGCATCGAAGCCGATCTGACGCCCCTGGCCGGGCAAAAAGCGCACGACCGAAGGCAAGATCGTGCGGCCTGCTGCATCGGGCAGGCATTCGGCCACGCCATGGCGCACCGAGGCCACCAAAGAATGTGTGGTCCCCAGGTCGATGCCCACCGCGATGCGGCGCTGGTGCGGGTCAGGCGACTGGCCCGGTTCGGAAATTTGCAGTAAGGCCATGGTGAATCAGGGGAAAATTTCTTGCCACCGGACAAGGCAGTCCTGGTGGCATGGGATCAGGTCAAGCGGTCGAGTTTAGCGTTCACTTCCTGCAGGAAGCGCGAGATGAACATCAGCGCCCTCACCTGGCCTGCGGCTTGAGGCGGGTCATGGGCTTCGTCCAGCAAACGCGCCACCTCGCACTGAACCCGGCCTTGCTCGGCGAGCACCTCTTCGGCCAGCGCCTCGAGCCCAGCGACCGTGTCGGTGTCTTCGAGGCTTTCACGCCACTGCATCTGCTGCATAAGGAATGCGGCGGGCATGGCCGTGTTGTGGTGGGCCTGCACAGGCGCGCCTTGGATCTCGCACAGGTAGGCTGCGCGCTGGAGGGGATCTCTCAAGCGCTGATAAGCCTCGTTGATGCGCACCGACCACTGCATGGCCACGCGTTGGGCAGCAGGCCCTTCGGCAGCGAATCGGTCGGGGTGGGCTTCGCGCTGCAGGGCTTTCCAGCGGGCATCGAGTTGAGCACGGTCCTGCGCATACTGCGCAGGGACATCAAACAGCTCGAAGTCGGTGGCTTGCAGGGAAATCACACGCGGAACGATTCACCGCAACCGCAACGGTCACGTTCGTTGGGGTTGTTGAAACGGAAACCCTCGTTCAGACCTTCGCGCACGAAATCGAGCTCGGTGCCATCGATGTAGGCCAGGCTTTTGGGATCGACCATCACCTTGACGCCATGGCCTTCGAACACCACGTCTTCCGGCGCGATCTCGTCCACATACTCGAGCTTGTAGGCCAGACCCGAGCAGCCGGTGGTCTTGACACCGAGACGGACACCGACACCCGAGCCACGCTTGGCCAGGTACCGGTTGACGTGCCGGGCTGCGGCTTCAGACAGTGTGATGGCCATGTCAGTTCAGGTGCTTTTTCTTGTAGTCGTCCACGGCGGCCTTGATCGCGTCTTCGGCCAGAATCGAGCAGTGGATCTTGACAGGAGGCAGCGCCAGCTCTTCAGCGATCTGGCTGTTCTTGAGGGCCGCAGCCTCGTCGAGGGTCTTGCCCTTGACCCATTCGGTGACGAGCGAGCTGGACGCGATGGCCGAGCCGCAACCATAGGTTTTGAAGCGCGCATCTTCGATCACACCGGTCTGTGGGTTGACCTTGATCTGCAACTTCATCACGTCGCCGCAAGCGGGCGCGCCGACCATGCCGGTGCCCACGCTGTCGTCAGCTTTGTCGAACGAGCCGACATTGCGTGGGTTTTCGTAATGGTCAACCACTTTTTCTGAATAAGCCATGTCAATTCTCCTGGATGTATGCCACCAAGCCCACTGGGCTCAGGGCGCGAAGCGTTGCTAAGGTCAGTGTTTCAGCACAACCAGACAACGCCACAAAGTTCTGGGCCATTGGGGTCTCCCGGCTCAGTGGGCAGCCCACTGGATGGTGCTGAGATCGATGCCATCCTTGTGCATTTCCCACAGGGGGCTGAGCTCACGCAGCTTGGCCACGTTCTCACGGATGGTCTTGATCGCGTAGTCGATGTCTTCTTC
>JAIXXW010000079.1 GCA_027490555.1 Comamonadaceae bacterium
CCCCCGCATCGACGTGGTCATCACCCTGTCCGGGATCTTCCGCGACCTGCTGCCCATGCAAATCCGATTGCTGGCCGAAGCCGCTTTTCTGGCCGCCAGCGCCGACGAACCGGTCGAACAGAATTTTGTGCGCCAACATGCCCTGGCCTACCTGGCCGAGCACGAGGGCAGCACCCTGGAGTCGGCGTCGCTGCGCGTGTTCGGCAACACCGAAGGGGCGTATGGTGCGAACGTCAACCACCTGATCGACAGCAGCTGCTGGGACAACGAAAACGAACTGGGCGATGCCTTCACCCAGCGCAAGGGATTTGCCTACGGGCGCGAAGGCCGTCCGGTGCGCAACACCGCCGTGCTGCAAAGCGCGCTGGCCAGCGTCTCCCTCACCTACCAGAACCTCGACTCGGTCGAGCTGGGCGTGACCAGCATCGACACCTACTTCGACACCCTGGGCGGCATCAGCCGCGCGGTGCTGCAGGCCAAACACCAGCGCGACGGCAATGCCGCCGAAGCGCCCCCGGTGTTCATTGGCGACCAGACGCAGGGCGACGGCGTGGTGCGCAGCCTGACCGAGCAGGTGGCGCTGGAAACCCGCAGCCGCATGCTCAACCCCAAGTGGCACGAGAGCATGCTGCAGCACGGCTACGAAGGCGTGCGCCAGATCGAGGCGCACCTGACCAACACCATGGGTTGGTCGGCCACCACGGGCCAGGTGCAGCCCTGGGTCTACCAGCAGTTGGCTCAGACCTTTGTGCTGGACCCGGCCATGCGCGAGCGCATGGCCCAGCTCAACCCCACCTCATCGGCCAAATTGGCCAACCGCCTGCTGGAGGCCACCCGCCGCCAGTACTGGCAACCCGACGCCGACACCCTGTCGGCGTTGCGGCAGGCCGGTGAGGAACTTGAAGACCGCCTTGAAGGCATCAAAGAAGGACTCCCAGCATGATCGAAACCACCAGCATCCCCGTGAAAAACATCCAGAGGGTTCGCGGCGCAGACGGCGAGGGCAGCGTCCAGGTCCAGATGGACCCCACCGTCAAGATCGGCACCGCCAAGGTGTTTGCGGTCTACGGCAAGGGCGGCATTGGCAAAAGCACCACCTCCTCGAACCTGTCGGTGGCCTTCAGCAAACTCGGCAAGCGCGTGCTGCAGATCGGCTGCGACCCCAAGCACGATTCCACCTTCACCCTGACCAAAAAACTCATGCCCACCGTGATCGACGCGCTCGAGACGGTGGACTTCCATGCCGAGGAGCTGCGCCTCGATGACTTCGTCTTCAAGGGCTACAACGGCGTGATGTGCGTGGAAGCCGGTGGCCCGCCTGCCGGCACCGGTTGCGGCGGTTATGTGGTGGGCCAGACCGTGAAACTGCTCAAGGAACACCACCTGCTCGAAGACACCGATGTGGTGATTTTTGACGTGCTGGGCGACGTGGTGTGCGGCGGTTTTGCCGCACCGCTGCAACACGCCGACCGGGCGCTCATCGTCACCGCCAACGACTTTGACTCGATCTTTGCGATGAACCGCATCGTGCAGGCGATCGGGGCCAAGGCCAAGAACTACAACGTGCGCCTGGGCGGCGTGATCGCCAACCGCAGCGATGCCACCGACCAGATCGACAAATACAACGCGGTCACCGGCCTCAAAACCATGGCGCACTTTCCCATGCTCGACGAGATCCGCAAAAGCCGTCTGCAAAAGTGCACCCTGTTCGAGCTGGAGCCCACCCCCGCCGTCAAGGCCGTGCAGGACGAGTACCTGCGCCTGGCCGCTGCGCTGTGGCTGGGGGCCGATGCCCTGCCGTCGGTCCCGATGAAAGACCGCGACATCTTTGACCTGCTGGGTTTCGACTGAGCCGCCGGTCAAGCCCACGCACCGAAAGCACGCCATGAACAGCACCGCCTACGAACAACGCCGCAGCCAGATCGAGCACTACTTTGACCGCACCGCGGCCGATGCCTGGGCCCGCCTGACCTCGAACGAGCCGGTGGGCCGCATCCGCGCCACTGTGCGCGCCGGGCGCGACACCATGCGCGAGACCCTGCTGTCGTGGCTGCCGCAAGACCTGCGGGGTCTGCGCGTGCTGGACGCCGGGTGTGGCACCGGTGCGCTGGCCCTGCAAGCGGCCCTGCGCGGCGCCGATGTGCTGGCCATCGACCTCTCCCCCACCCTGGTCAAGCTGGCGGCCGAACGCATGGCCAGCGAACACCCCAAGATGCCCGGCTCGGTGGAGTTCATGTCGGGCGATATGCTCAGCCCGGATCTGGGCCATTTCGACCATGTGGTGTGCATGGACTCGCTGATCCACTACGACAGCGACCAGATCGCCGACGCGCTGGCCGGCTTGTCGCTGCGCACACGCGGCTCCATGGTCTTCACCTTTGCACCGCGCACCCCGCTGCTGGCCCTGATGCACAGCGCGGGGCGGCTGTTTCCGCGCAGTGACCGCTCGCCCTCGCTGTCGCCGGTGGCGCACGCCGATTTGCGCGAGCGCATGCAAAACCACCTGGATTTGCAGGGCTGGCAAGGCGCACGCATGCAGCGTGTGGCCAGTGGTTTTTACACCTCACAAGCCTGGGAGTGGACCCGCTCATGAAACTGCGCGTTCCCATGCCCCGCTGGCTGACCGCTTACGGCACGCGCTTCATGCCGTTTGCCGATGCGGCCTCGCCCGAACTGCCGATGGCGCGCCTGATGCGCCTGTCGCTGTTCCAGGTGGTGATCGGCATGGTCACCGCCTTGCTGGTGGGCACGCTCAACCGGGTCATGATCGTCGAGCTGCAGGTGCCCGCCTGGTGGGTGGCCCTGGCCGTGGCCATTCCCATGGTGTTTGCACCGCTGCGCACCCTGATCGGCTACCGCAGCGACACGCACCCTTCGGCGCTGGGGCTGCGCCGCATACCCTACCTGTGGATGGGCACCTTGCTGCTGTTTGGCGGCCTGGCCATCATGCCGTTTGCCTTGCTGCTGCTGTCCGAGCCCGACAGCGCCAACCTGTGGTTGGGCCAGCTCGGTGCCTGCCTGGCCTTTGTGCTGGTGGGCGCAGGCATCCAGGTCACACAAACGGCCGGCATGGCCTTGGCACACGACCTGGCCAACGACGAGAAACGCCCCCGCGTGGTGGCCCTGCTCTACAGCATGCTCTTGGTGGGCATGATCGCCAGCAGCGCGGTGTTTGGCCTGTTGCTGACCGACTTCAGCCCGCAAAAACTCATCCAGCTGGTGCAAGGCTGCGCCGTGCTGGTGGCGCTGCTCAACCTCGCCTCCTTGTGGAAACAGGAGGCACGCGGGGCCAAGCGCGGACGCCGCGAAGCCGGTGGCTTTGCCAGCAGCTGGCGCGGTCTGATGGCCCAGCCGCAGATGCGCCGCTTTTTGTGGACCCTGGCCCTGGGCACCTTCGCCTTCAACATGCAAGACATCGTGCTCGAGCCCTACGCCGCCGAAATCTTGAAGCTCGACGTGGGCATGACCAGCGCCCTCACGGCCCTGAGCGCTGGCGGGGCCTTGCTGGCTTTTCTGCTGTCGGCGCGCTGGCTGTCGGCGGGCCTGCACGCCTGTCGGCTGGCCAGCCTGGGCGTGCTGCTGGGCTTGCCCGCGTTCGCGATGGTGATTTTTTCGGGCCCGCTCGAGGCCGCCTGGCTGTTCCGCACCGGCGTGGGCCTGATCGGTTTCAGCGGCGGTCTGTTTTCGGTGGGCATGCTGGTCACGGCCATGGGCATGGCCCAGGAAGGCAGCCCCTTGAGCCACTTGGGCGGCCTGGTGATTGGCACCTGGGGCGCGGTGCAGGCCACCAGCGCGGGTGCGGCCATGGCCCTGGGCGGGGCCTTGCGCGATGGCGTGTCCCTGCTGGCCATGTCGGGCGCTTTGGGCGAGGTGCTGGTCACCCCCATCACCGCCTACAGCTTCATCTACCACCTCGAAATGTATTTGCTGTTCGTCGTGCTGGTGGCCCTGGGCCCCATGCTGCGCGCCAGCCGTCTGGCCGCCCAAAGGGCAGACACCCCCACATCCACCCCCCCACCTTTTGGCCTGGCACAACTGCCGGGCTGATGCATTGTTTTTTTGAAGGAGACAGCCATGGAAACAGGCGCAATCACTCAGTACATCGATGTGGCCCAAATCGTGTTGTACATGTTCTGGGCGTTCTTTGCGGGGCTGATTTACTACCTGCTGCG
>JAIXXW010000282.1 GCA_027490555.1 Comamonadaceae bacterium
AAAGGCTTGCTCACCGATGTGAAGCCAGGGGATAAGGTTAAGTTCATGGTGGTTGATGAGGCCGGGAAGATGGTCGTAACGGCCATTACGCCCGCACAATGAACTGCTTCACGAGCGCATTCCTCTGCATCACCATTAACTGAGGGGTCTTAGCACAATGGAAAAGGCGATAGCGGACGCGGCCCATCATCTTCATGTACAGCGGGCCAATGCCCTCGCTGCGCCAGCGCTCGAGCGTACTTTCGGCGACTTGCCAACGGTCAGCCAGCTGGGTCTGGGTGAGGTAGTTGCTTTCAGTCATGACGACTCCTTTGTTGAGGCTGCGAAACTGCAGCCACCTAGGATTCGTCGGCTCAGGGCGGACGAAGCCAAGCGGTCACGATTTGCCGCTCGCCAACGACGGCTTGCAGGAGAGCCGTACGCGCCCACCACCAAACCGACAAAAGCCAACCTTCACCGGTTGGCTTTTTTTTGCCTGACCCTGGCCTGAACCGCAGGGGCAGCTGCCGATGATGACTCCCGATCACTGCGTGCTGATGCGCGCTGAGACGTACTCCCGCGAAGGGCATCCTCCTCGAAGTCCGTGATATCGGACAGGCGATAGCGCACGCGGCCCATCCTCTTCATGTAGATGGGCCCAATGGTTGATGCTGCGAAATTGCAGCGTTCCAAGGCTCCAGCCACTCAAAAAGCTCAGAATTGGACTCTCGTCGTCAACCGGATGGTTCTTGGTTCTGCCGGGTGCACATGCACCCCGCCCAGGCCCGCTGGCGGCTCGCCAGCGACTCGCGAGGTGTAGTGGTAGCTGATGTCGTTGTTCTTGCGATTGGCAAGATTCAGGACATCCAGCCCAAGGGTCATGCCGTTGGATATCTTCCTGGTCACGCGCAGATGGGTCGTCAAACTCGAGGAAGAGCGAACGCTGTTGTTCTCAATCAAAGGGGCTGATCCGATGTACCGGACGCCCAGGGATCCAGACCACGGCCCCAGATTCCTGAGTGCGAACGTGAGGTTCGCAACCCGTTGGGTTGCATTCACGATGGCGTTGCCCGCGGGGTCATCATCCGCGTAGCGTGGCTTGGTCCAAGCCAGGTTCACATCCATCAGGAAGTGCTCTCCCGGCGTCCAATGGTTGCTCCACTCGATGCCGGTGCGTTTGCTGGGCCTGCCCGCTTCGGTGTTTCCTGCATCTCCCACATAGACCAGTTCGGAGTCGAAGTCCAGGCGCCACAGGGCCAGTGTGCTTTGCAGATTCGGGATGACTTCGGTCTTGACGCCGACTTCTTGCCCACGGGAACTGACCAACCCAGGGACACGGTCGATAGGCAGTCCGGTTTTGGGATCCACACGTGCGGTCATGCCGCGCGCATCGTTGCTGTGAAAACCCTTGCCGGTGTTGAGGAAAAACTCCGTCTTGTTCCATGGGCCCAAGATGAACGACATCTTGGGCGACAGCTTGAAGGCGCTGGCTTTTCCAGAGTTTTCGCTCAAAGAGTGACTGGTCACGTTGACGTTGAGCTGGTCGGCCCTCAAGCCTGCGATCGTTCGCAACCAGCTGTTCCAGCTGACCTCGTTTTGGCCGTAGACGCCGAGCATGGTCTGACGTACCTGATCGTCCCGGACGGTGGCCTGGATTTGCCGTTGAGCGGTGTCGTACAGACCCACTCGAATGTCGTCTTGCCTCCACTGGATACCAAGGGTATTGAGCATCGACCGGGCAGAGCCCAGTTCAGTGATCCAGGTTCTGAACGCCTTGCCGCCAAGCACCGTCCGATGGTCTGTCTGGGCAAACTGATCGGTAGGCCGCTCCAGGGCGTAGGTGAAGTTGGAATACAGATCAAGATCGTATTTAAGGGCATACCACTGAACCCCCGTGATCTGATTGTTTTCTGATCGTCTCCAGTTGCCCGACAGGCTGACGCGGCTTGTTTTGGCACCGTCGCTGGGATCAAGACTGTCAAACCGCCCGAACGGCTGTCCTTGATAGCTGCCGGCATCGATCAGGCGCTGCGGCACTTGGTCTGTGGAGTTCCAACGGGCTGAATAGGCTGAAAGGCTGGTGCTCCAGTTTTCTCGCGGTGTCCCGCCGCTGAGGGTCAAGAGCGCGTTGAGCTTTCGGAGGCCCTCAGGGACGGTCCAGGGCCCGTCGTTGTTCATGCGCTCGACAGCGGTGAGCAGGGTGACCCCCTCGGAGACTTCTCGCGAACCAGCGGCCACACCGCGAACATAGCCCCGTTGCCCCAAGGTCACTGAGGCGAAGGGTTGATCCAGTTGTGTCCGGTAAATGATGTTGGCAGAGCCCGCGGAAGAAAAGTCGCCCTCGGAAGCAAAGTAGGGGCCCTTGCGGTATTCAAGTCGACTGACCAACTCCGGGATCAGGGTGTTCAGGTCGCTGTAGCCATGACCGTGAGCGTGTGTCGGCATGTTGATCGGCACGCCATTGATCGTGGTGGCGAAGTCTGTGCCGTGATCGAGGTTCATGCCTCGCAAGAAGTACTGGTTGGCTTTGCCATCACCCGAGTGCTGGGTGACGACCATCCCAGGGATGAATTCCAGCACTTCGGCGGGTCGCAACAAGGCACGGTTGCGCAGCAGTTCAGATCCGATCACGCCCTGGCTTGCCGCGTCGCTCGAGCCTACCGAGTTGTCGTAATGGCCTGTGACCACCACCGGCGGAAGGCTGGGTACGGAATCATGCGCGTAGACTGAACCCGCGCACCACATCAGTGCGAATTGAATCAGGGCAGTTTTATGGCAGGCATCCATCCGGCATGACAGGCAAATTCCAGGCCAGTCTACATTTCAGCAATGTTCTGCTTTGCATCGAGAACCACGCGGAGCTTGTTGGTTGTCGCCATGCCTGTGAATCGCCCCTGTTCGGGGGTGAAAGACAGGATCAGAAAGATGCGGAAAATTGCGGATGGTGAGGGCGAGGGGGTAGGTGTCAGTACCATTCCGCAACCTTCCGCAGGGCCGGTGCAGGAGTTAGCATGCCCCCAACTTGTAGGAGTTGAACCTGGGTCCACGGCCACCACCATATGCGGGGGGACAGATTTTCTCTGTCCCCCTTTTTGTTGGTTTGAATGCTGTATTTGCATGAGGCGGTCCAACGCCATCCCATCGCACAGGGCTGAACCCTTCTCATCCTGAAAACTATTTCTTGAGGATGTACACCAAAAGGACTAAAACCGTGTAGACTGTTCAAGTTCTGACAGAACTTGGACTTGCAATTCCCCCTTGGCTGCGCTCCCCAGAGCGATACGGCACTGCGGTAGCGTGCCTCAAACACATTCAAACCCACCTTGAACCGAAGACACGCGTCCAACCCATGACCAGTCGCCAAGCCAAACTCCAAGAAGACACGTACTTCAGGGTCATGCGCATCCTGCAAGACAACCCCGACCTCACACAGCGCGAGTTGGCCGAGAAACTGGGCATCAGTGTCGGTGGGCTCAATTACTGCCTGAAGGCGCTGATGGAAAAAGGCCTGGTGAAGATGAAAAACTTTGCCAACTCCAAAAACAAGTT
>JAIXXW010000262.1 GCA_027490555.1 Comamonadaceae bacterium
CAAACACATCCAGGCCTGCACCGGCGATGGTGCCGTTTTGCAGGGCCTCGATCAGGGCCGCCTCGTCGACCACACTGCCGCGCGCCACATTGATCAAAAAGCCGCGGGGCCCCAGGGCCTGGAGCACCTCGGCATCGATCAGGTGCCGGGTGGCCGCGCCGCCGGGGGTGATGACCACCAGAAAATCCACCTGGGCGGCCAGTGCGGCCGCGGTGGGAAAGAATTGGAAGCCGGAGTCGGTTTTTTCGCTGCGCGCGGTGTAGGCGATCGACATGCCAAAACCACGGGCACGCTGGGCAATGGCTTTGCCAATGCGGCCCAGACCCACGATGCCCATGCGCGCGCCCGAGACCTTGCGGCCCAAGGCCATGGGGCCGCCGGGCCAGCGACCGGCACGCACAAATTGGTCGGCTTGCGGGATGCTGCGTCCCACCGACAGCACCAGACCCATGGCCAGGTCGGCCACGTCGTCGGTCAGGACATCGGGGGTGTGGGTCACGGGAATCCCGTGTTCGATGGCGGCGGCCACATCCACACCGTCGTAGCCCACGCCAAACACCGACACCACCTTGGCCTGGGGCAGCTGCGCCAGCAGGCTGCGCGGCACGCTGGCTTCACCCGTGCCGGCCACACCGACGATGCGGGGCGCCAGGGCCGCGAAGGCGGCGGGATCGGTCACATGGGTGCGGTCGTGCACGGTGTATTGGGATTCCAGCGCCTGTTGGTAAAAGGGGTGGAGCTTGGCCACCGCCAGCACATCGGGTTTGGTCATCACCATCTCCAGTCGGGGAACAGCTTGGGATAGCGCTGTCCAGGGAAATCAAAAAAAAGCGTTTGCGCAGAACCCCTGATTCACCAAGAATAAAAAGGTTGTCCAGGAACAAAGTCGCCATCGCCCCGAAAATCTCGGGATAGCGCTATCCTATAGACGCTTGCCATTTCCCATCTCCGGGTTAACCCTTGCCTGTACCGCCCAGCCCATGCCCATGCCGCTCAAAAACCACCGCGCCACAGGTCGCGTGACATTGGCCGATGTGGCCTTGGCCGCCGGGGTCAGTCCGAGCACGGTCTCGCGTGCCCTGCGCGGCGAAAGGGCGGTGGACCCGTTGCTGATCGAGCGTGTGCAGGCGGCATCCACCCGCCTGGGCTATGTGCCGGACCCGGCCGCCCGGGCCTTGGCCTCGCGGCGCAGCAACCATGTGGCCATCCTGATCCCCTTGCTCTCCAATGCCCTGTTCGTGGATTTGCTGGACGCGGCACAAAAAACCCTGCGTGCCGGCGGCTACCAGACCCTGATGGGCGTGACGCACTACGACGCCAGCGAGGAGGAGCAGCTGCTGCGTGAGCAATTGCTGCACCGGCCTGCAGGCCTGCTCGTGACCGGGCTGGACCACAACCCGGCCACGCGCCAGCTGATGGCCAGCACGCAGGTACCGTGTGTGCATTTGATGGACTTGCCCGCACAGCCACAGGCCGAGGCCCCCCACTGCGTGGGTTTTCGGCAGACCGACGCCGGGGCCGCCATGACACGCCACCTGTTGGCGCGAGGTCGCCAACGCATCGCTTTTGCCGCAGCGCAGCTGGACCCGCGTGTCATGCAACGCTTGTACGGTTGGCGCACGGCCTTGCAGGCGGTGGGCTTGCACGACCGGGCCTTGGAGTTCCTGCATCCGGCACCCTCATCGCTGGCATTGGGCGGCGCGCTGTTCGAGCAGATCATGCGGCAACGCCCTGCGGTGGATGCGATTTTCTTTTGCAACGACGACCTGGCCCAAGGCGCCCTGATGGCGGCTTTGCGCCTGGGCATTTCTGTGCCCTCCCAGGTGGCGATTGCAGGTTTCAACGACCTGACCGGCAGCGACCAGATGGTGCCCACGCTGACCACGGTCCGCACACCCCGCGCCCGGATCGGGGAGGCGGCAGCGCAGATGCTGTTGCAGCTCATGCACGGCGAGGAGCCCGAACAGGCGCACCTGGATCTGGGCTTTGAGATCGTGCACCGGCAAAGCACCTGAGCCGGTGGCCCAGGCCCCGGCGCACAGCAGCGCCGTCAGACTGGGCTGCGCAAGACGTTGATCAGCGGCGCACCGGTGCCAAGGCGCCTGATGTTGTCGGCCAAGGTGGCTTGGCGGCGGCGCACGGTGCCTTCGGTCCATCCCGACATGTGGGGGGTCATCACCACATGGTCCAGTGCGGCAAAGTCGTATTGCGAGGGCGCGCAGCCGCTTTGTCCGGCGCTGGGGTACTGGTACCAGGTGTCGATGACCGCGCCGCCCAGCTGGCGCGACGCCAGGGCCTCGTACAGGGCTTTTTCGTCGACCACAGCCCCTCGGCCCACATTCAGCAACAGCGCACCGGCGCGCATGGCCGCGAGCGCCTGGGCGTTCACCAGCCCCCGTGTGCCATCGGTCAAAGGCAGGCTGACCACCACCGCATCGGCCGACGCCATGAAGGGCTGCAAGCCATCCAGTGTCCAGCTCTGGTCCACCCCAGGGTGGACGACGGGGCTGCGGTTGGCCACATGCACCCGCATCCCAAAGGCCTTGGCGCGTTCGGCGATGGCTTGGCCAATGTGCCCGAAACCCAGCAGGCCCAGGGTCTGCGCACCCATTTCGGTGCGCAAAGCGGCCCGATGGCCGGCCCAGTAAGTCCAGCGCTGCTGGCGCAGGTCCTGATCGGCCTGCGCCAGGGGCACATGCCGCAGCAGCAAGGCGGCGATCACGTATTCGGCGATGGCCTGTTCGTGGCCAAAACAGTTGGCCAGCGTGCACTGCGGCGGCAGCAGCGCGGTCTGGATGGCGTCGGTGCCGGCCGCAGGGGCATGAAACAGCCGGGCCTTCAGCGGGCGTGGCAAGGTCTCGTCGAGCCGGATGCCAATGACCACGTCGGCGTTTTCGTATTGCCTGCGTTCCCCGGCCTGGTCCAGCGCCTCGCTCAAAGCCAGGATCTGGTGGCCCGGGCCGATCAGCGACTCGAAGCCTTGACGGAAGATGGCGGCATTGTGGCCGTGGAAAACGATGTTCAAAGCGGAGGTGTTCATGCGGTGCACAAGGTGTTGGACGCTGGTGGCGCTGGGCGCTCGCCCACTATGCCAGAGCCCATCGCACCATGGGAAGGTCTGCGGGCCTGGCGCGCGCTCGGCGACAATCCCTCACCCCCCTTGTTGCGAGACCCCTGAACATGACCCTGCTGCCCAAAGTCGTTCTTTTCACCGACACCGACGGCCGTGCCCGTTTTCGTGATGAACAGGTGCCCCTGACCGAAGGCACCCCCCAAAGCCGTCTGTCGGCCCTGATGGCCGCCAGCGCTTGCCAGTTGCGCCAAAGCCCCGTGGGCTTTCGCAGCACATTCCATTGCACGGGGCATCCGCAGTGGCTGTTCGTGCTGGGTGGCCAGATGGAAATTTTTCTGCAGGACGGCAGCTCCCGCATTTTTGGACCGGGCGACTATTTCTATTCGGCCGACACGCTGCCCGAGGGCGCTGTCTTTGACCCCCTAGTGCACGGCCACTGGAGCCGTCAGGTCGGCCCCGACCCGCTGGTGACCCTGTTCGTGCGCGACTGAAGCTGAAAAAAAGAGAGCCCGCATGGCGGGCTTGGGGTTCGCTTGGAAACCGATCAACGCTGCACGTCGCGGCGCACGGAACCGGTGAACAGCTGGCGTGGGCGGCCGATCTTGTACTCGGGGTCGCTGATCATTTCATTGAGCTGGGCGATCCAGCCAACGGTGCGTG
>JAIXXW010000315.1 GCA_027490555.1 Comamonadaceae bacterium
GGCTGGCCCAGGTTGGCGGTGTAGGCATAGGGCAGGGCACCCTTTTGCTTCATCCACAGCAAGGCCGCGGAGGTGTCCAGTCCGCCCGAAAAGGCGATGCCGACTTTTTGCCCCTTGGGCAGGTTTTGCAAGATGGTGCTCATGGCAGATCAGCCGAAGTGGCAGATGTAGTGGTAGGGCTCGGTCACGCGGATCTCGAACTTGGAATGGCCAGGGATGCTGAATTTCTCGCCCGCAACAGATTTGACCCATTCATGGCTGCCGTCGAGCTTGTATTCGCAGGAGCCGGCCACGCATTCCATGATCTCGGGGGCGCCGGTGTTGAAGGTCAGGGTGGCCGGCAAGATTACACCGACCGAGAGTTGGGTGCCATCGGGCAAGGTCAGGCTGTGGCTGACGCATTTGCCTTCGAAATAAACATTGGCTTGGGTTTTGACGGAAACGCCGTCGATGGATGGGGTGGTCATGGGTGAAACAGGCCAGGGTTAACGTTGCGGTCTGCCCGCAAAAAAACGCGGCCTGTGAGGCCGCGCCGATCATCAAGCCGTATTTTAGGACACCCGGATCAGGCCGGTGGAGGGGGCGCTGAAAGACTCAGCGCCAGTAGCCCCGGTCGAATTGGGCGCTGTGGCGATGCCAGCGCACGGGATCGTGGACATGCCGATGCCCGTGGTAGCGGACCACGGGGCGGGG
Source organism: Comamonadaceae bacterium (assembly GCA_027490555.1). Classification (GTDB taxonomy): domain Bacteria; phylum Pseudomonadota; class Gammaproteobacteria; order Burkholderiales; family Burkholderiaceae_C; genus Limnohabitans_A. The sequence continues at coordinate 694 of JAIXXW010000315.1, forward strand.
GCTGTACCAGCTCAGGTCGATGTGGCTGTAAACGGGCAGGCGGCTGGTGTACACCGGGGGAGGCAGGTAGACCACAGGCGGGGCCACGGTGGTGACGCTGCTGTGGACCACGGCAGGGGCGGCTGGCGCTGGGCTCTCGGAACGCAAGCCCTGTCCTATCGGGGTGACTTGCAAGGGGATGGTGGTGCCCGGGTCTTGCGGCAGTTGGACGGTGTACTGCTTGCCGGCGTACTCGTAAACCACGTTGTAGCCGACCAGGCGGTTTTCATAGACGTTCTGGGTGCTGCAGTGGGTCTGGTTTTGGACCAGGCCGGCCTGGGGGCCTTCGATCCGCTCGCCCACCAGGGATCCGCCCACGATGCCGATCATGGTGGCCAGGGCACGCCCTGTACCGTCACCGATGGCATTGCCCATGGCGCCACCGGCAATGGCTCCCATCAGGGCGCCCGCCCCGGAGCTCGGGCTGGGCTGTGCCACGGGCACCTGGGTGCAGGTCTGGCGGGGCACCAGCACCTGCTGGTACACCGGGGTTCTGGACAAGACATTGCCCACCTCTTGGGCACCCACCTCCATGGGCACCAAAGCAGTCCAACCCAGTACGGTGGCGGTCAGCAAAATGGTCTTCATGTTCTATGTTCCCTGCGCGGTGATGACCCGGATAGTTTAGGCAAAATGGGCCCCAAAGTGGAGCCCCCCATTTGTAAAGATGGGTAACAATTCCGGAGGGTTCAGACGGGCCATTGGTCCGGTGCGAAGCCCACGGTGATCTGGCCCGAGGGCCAGACAATCACGGGTCTTTTGATGCAGCTGGGGTGGGCAAGCATCACGGCTTTGGCACTGGCAGGGTCGCTGACGCTGGCCTGCACAGCCGCATCCAGCTGGCGCCAGGTGCTGCCTTTGCGGTTGAGCAGGGTTTCCCAGCCCAGCTGGGCCAGCCAGACGTCCAGGTCCTTGGCCGCAAGGCCTTGCTTTTTGAAGTCGTGGAAGGTGGCCTGCAGGCCATGGTCTGCCAGCCAGGTGCGGGCTTTTTTGACGGTGTCGCAGTTGGGTATGCCGTGAACAAGAGGGGCCATGGGGTGGGTAACACAGAGTGAAGGGCGGTCTGGGCGACAATCGCCGCCTATGAAGACTCTACAGCAATGGCTCGACTGGTGCGAGCAATTACACCCGGTGGCCATTGACATGGGCTTGGACCGGGTGAAACAGGTCGCCGAGCGCATGGATCTGCGCTTTGACTGTCCGGTGATCACGGTGGCGGGCACCAATGGCAAGGGCTCAACCTGTGCCATGCTGGAAGCGGTGCTGCTGCAAGCGGGATACCGCACAGGGGTCTACACATCGCCACACCTGGTGCATTTTGAGGAGCGCTGCCGTTTGCACGGCGAGTCGGCCCAGGCCTCGGTCTTGGCCGATGCTTTCGCCGCGGTGGAGGCCGTGCGGGGCGATGTCAGCCTGACCTATTTCGAATTCAGCACCTTGGCGATTTTGCATGCCATGGCCGGGGCCGCGCTGGACGTCGTGATTCTGGAAGTGGGCATGGGTGGCCGCCTCGATGCGGTCAACATCGTGGACGCCGATTGCACCATCATCACCAGCGTGGACATTGACCACGCCGCCATCCTGGGCCCGGACCGCGAGACCATCGGCCGGGAAAAGGCGGGCGTGATGAGGGCCGGGCGGCCAGTGATCGTGAGCGATCCGGTCCCACCCCGCAGCGTGATCGGCCACGGGGAGGCCCTCGGTGCCGATGTCTGGCTGTTTGGCCGGGATTTCAATTATTCAGGGGACAAGCAGCAGTGGGCCTGGGCCGGACGCGACAGACGCTACAGCGGCATGGCCTACCCGGCCTTGCGGGGTGCCAACCAGTTGATCAACGCTTCCGGCGTGCTCGCCGCCCTGGAGGCGCTGCGCCAACGCATCCCGGTGACCGCCCAGGCGGTGCGCAATGGCCTGGCCATGGTGGAGTTGCCGGGGCGTTTTCAGATCGTGCCGGGGCAGCCGGTGCTGGTGCTGGACGTGGCCCACAACCCGCACTCGGTGGCGGCTTTGGCCGTCAACCTGGATGCGATGGGTTTTTACCCGACCACCCATGCCGTGCTGGGTGCTATGGCCGACAAAGACCTCTTGCCCATGTTCCAACGGGTCAACCCCCTGGTGGACCGCTGGTATTTCACCGATTTGCCCTTGCCCCGAGCCGCCCGGGCGGCCGATTTGCAGCAGATGTGGCAGGCCCAAAACCAGCGCGGCGATGTGGCCAGCAGCCTGCATGCCGACCCGATGCAGGCCCTCCAGGCCGCCATCGATGCGGCGGACCCGGCTGATAGAATCATCGTCTTTGGCTCCTTTTATACCGTGGGCGGTGTGTTGAAAGACGGCATTCCGCGTCTGCAAGCCAAACACCTCAGCCCTTGAGCAATTGCCATGGCGTTTTTCAAGTTCCGACTTCCTGGTGAAGCCCCTTCCGCAGAGGGGGTGGTCGCGCCACCCAGTGAAAGCCTCGACATGGTCCGTCGCCGGGCACGCCATCGGCTCATCGGGGCCGTGGTCCTGGTTTTGGGCGCGGTGCTGGGTTTCCCCTGGTTGTTTGACACCCAGCCCAGGCCGGTTTCGGTGGACACACCGATTGTGGTGCCCGACCGGCAGAAAACGCCCTTGCTGTCCGACACTGCGCCGGTGCCTGCCTCGCAATCCCCGGCCAAGCCCCTGCTGCCAGCGCCCGAAGCCTCGGTGCCCACCGCATCCAGTCTGGATGCCCGTGAAGAGGTGGTGCCCACGTCCCCAGCGGTGTCCAGCGCCCAAGTGCCCGAAAAGCCAGCCGACAAACCCGCAGACAAGGCGGCTGACAAACCACCTGCCCCCCCTGTTGCAGCCCGGGCCGAGGCCGCGCCCACATCCCGTGATGACGGCGCCAAAGCCCAGGCCTTGCTCGAAGGCACGCCTGCCAAAGCCGCAAGCGCCCGCGTGGCGATCCAGGTCGGGGCCTTCAGCGATGCCGCCAAGATCCGAGAAGTGCGCAGCAAACTGGAACAGGCCGGCCTGAAAACCTACACCCAGGTGTTGGAAAAGGACGGCAAAAGGACAACCCGCATCCGTGTGGGGCCGTTTGAAAGCAAAGAAGACGCCGACAAAGCCGCCGCACGCATCCGCAAGCTCGACCTGCCGGTTGTCATTTTGAAGCTCTGACATGGCCGTCGCCCTGACCGATTGGTTGCTGTTGGGGGTGTTGATGGCCTCCCTGGTGTTGGGGTTTTGGCGGGGCCTGGTGCATGAAATCTTGTCCCTGGCCGGCTGGGTCGCTGGTTTCATTGTGGCCCAATGGCTGGCGGCGGATGTGGTCGGTCTCTTGCCTTTCGTCCAGGGGGCTCCTGCCTCTGTGCAGTATGCGGTGGCCTTTGTGGTGGTCTTCGTGGCCACCCTGTTTGCGGCAGGCATCCTGTCCTGGTTGATCAAAAAACTGATCGACTCTGTGGGTTTGAGGACTGTTGACCGCTCGTTGGGCGCCGTGTTTGGTCTGGCGCGGGGCATGGTGGTTTTGTTGGCCGTGACGGTTTTGTTGCAACTTTTGGGCATGACATCCGAGCCCTGGTGGCAAGAGGCTGTTGGCCCGGTTTGGCTGGAAACGGCGTTGCAGGGCCTCAAGCCATTGCTGCCCCAGAAATTTGTGGATTTTTTGCCCTGATCGTTTCCCCGGGCACGGCCATTTCTTGAACGGATGAATCTATGTGTGGAATCGTCGGCGTTGTCAGCAGCGCACCGGTCAATCAGCTGATCTATGACGCCTTGTTGCTCTTGCAGCACCGGGGGCAAGATGCTGCGGGCATCGTGACGCAGCGGGACCGCAAGTTTTTCATGCACAAGGCCAAAGGCATGGTGCGCGATGTTTTCCGCACCCGCAACATGCGCAGCCTGCCCGGCAACTGTGGCCTGGGCCAGGTGCGTTACCCCACCGCTGGCAATGCCTTCAGCGAAGAAGAGGCGCAGCCCTTTTATGTCAACGCGCCCTTTGGCCTGGTCTTGGTGCACAACGGCAACCTGACCAATGCCCACGCCCTCAAGGCCGAATTGTTTTCCAACGACCACCGCCACATCAACACCGACAGCGATTCTGAAGTTCTGCTGAACGTGCTGGCCCACGAGTTGGAAAAAACCACTCGCGGCCTGCCGCTCAAGCCGGTGGACGTGTTCGAGGCCGTGCGCGGTGTGAACCGGCGTGTCAAGGGCTCTTATGCGGTGATCGCCCTGATCGCAGGCCACGGTTTGTTGGCTTTCCGCGACCCGCACGGCATCCGCCCCTTGTGTCTGGGCCGCAGCGCCGAAGGCCACCTGATGCTGGCCAGCGAGTCGGTGGCCCTGGACGGAACGGGTCACCGTTTCGAGCGCGATGTGTCGCCTGGCGAGGCGATTTTTGTCGATCTGGACGGTCAGATGCACACCGCGCATTGCGCTGAAAAATCGCAGCTCAGCCCCTGCATTTTCGAGTACGTTTACCTGGCCAGGCCCGACTCCACCATGGACGGGATCTCGGTGTACCAGGCTCGGCTGAACCTGGGCGAGGCCCTGGCCAAACGGGTCATCTCCACCGTCCCACCGAGCGACATCGATGTGGTGATCCCGATCCCGGAATCGAGCCGGCCCAGCGCCACCCAGCTGGCCCACCTGCTGGGCATACCCTACCGCGAAGGTTTTGTGAAAAACCGCTATGTGGGGCGGACCTTCATCATGCCGGGTCAGGCCGTGCGCAAAAAGTCGGTGCGCCAAAAGCTCAACGTGATTGCCAGCGAATTCAAGGGACGAAATGTCCTGCTGGTGGACGACTCGATCGTGCGCGGCACCACCAGCCGAGAGATCGTGCAGATGGCCCGGGATGCAGGGGCCCGCAAGGTCTACCTGGCCAGCGCGGCACCGCCCGTTCGCTACCCCAATGTTTACGGCATCGACATGCCCACCACCCAGGAGTTGGTGGCGCATGACCGCACCATCGAAGAGATTCGCGAGATCATCGGCTGCGATGCCCTGATTTACCAGGATGTGGCCGCCATGAAAACCGCGGTGGCCCAGGCGCGTGTCAACGCTGCCGGTGCACTGTCCGACTTTGATGCATCCTGCTTCGATGGCGTCTATGTGACCGGCGATGTGTCGAGTGACGACATCCGCCGTTTGAACCAAACCCGTCCCTCCACCGAAGAGGGTGAGGATGACCCTTCGCGTTTGGCTTTGCCCAACGCCAGCGTGTGAGCCAGCAACATGACAGAACCATCCCGTTTCGACGATTTGCACCTGGAAACCCTGGCCGTGCGCGCCGCGGTCGAGCGCAGCCAGTATGGCGAAAACTCCGAAGCGCTGTTCCTGACCAGTGGATATGTACAGTCCACGGCCGAATCGGCCGCCCGGCGTTTTGCGGGCGATGAAGAGGGCTACACCTACGGCCGCTATGGCAACCCCACAGTGACCAGCATGGAAATACGCCTGGCCGCCCTGGAGGGCACCGAAGCGGCCATGGGCACAGCCTCGGGGATGTCCGCCATCTTGATGATGTGCCTGGGTTTGCTCAAGGCCGGGGACCATGTCCTGTGTTCGCGTTCCATGTTCGGCTCGACCATCAAGCTCATCGGCTCGGATCTCGCCAAGTTTGGCGTGGAGTCCAGCTTTGTCTCGCAAACCGATTTGCAGGCCTGGCAGGCGGCGATCCGCCCCAACACCCGGCTCTTCTTTGCCGAAACCCCCACCAACCCGCTGACCGAGGTGTGCGACATCCAAGCCTTGGCAGATTTGGCGCACAACGCGGGTGCCTTGTTCGCCGTGGACAACTGTTTTGCCACACCGGCTTTGCAGCGTCCGGTCACCATGGGGGCCGACATCATCATGCATTCGGGCACCAAGTACCTGGATGGCCAGGGCCGGGTGATGGCGGGTGCATTGTGTGCCCCCCAGCAAATGATCACCGAAAAGTTTTTGCCCGTGCTCAAGAGCGGGGGCATGACGCTCGCCCCCTTCAATGCCTGGGTGGTGCTCAAAGGTCTGGAAACACTGGACCTGCGCATGCGTGCGCAATCTGCGCGTGCCCAGATCCTGGCCGAATGGCTGGAAAAACACCCTGCAGTTGCACGCGTTCACTACCCGGGCCTGGCCAGCCACCCGCAGCACGGTCTGGCCATGCGCCAGATGGCCGGCCTGGGCGGCGCCGTCTTGTCTTTTGAGGTGAAAGCCGATGGCCCCGAGCAGGCCCGTGCGCGCGCCTTCCATGTGCTGGATGCCATGCACATGTTGTCCTTGTCCACCAACCTGGGCGACACCAAAACCCTGGTGGCCCACCCGGCCAGCACCTCGCACGGCCGTTTGACCGAAGCCCAGCGTCTGGCCGCTGGCATTGGCCAGGGCCTGATCCGCGTGGCCGTGGGCCTGGAGTACCCGCAAGACATCCAAAAAGACCTCTCCCGAGGTCTCGACACTTTCTGATATGACCACCCCTGTTCGCACGCGCACCCGCTTTGCCCCATCGCCCACCGGTTTCATTCACCTGGGCAACATCCGCTCTGCCCTTTACCCCTGGGCTTTCGCCCGGGCCACCGGGGGTGATTTCATTTTGCGCATCGAGGACACCGACGTGGACCGCTCCACGCAAGCGGCGGTGGACGTGATCATCGAGGGCATGGCCTGGCTCGGCCTGGACCATGACGAGGGCCCACACTTCCAGATGCAACGCATGGACCGTTACAAGGCGGTGCTGGCCCAGATGCAGGCCGCAGGCCATGTGTACCCCTGTTACATGAGCATGGCGGAGCTTGACGCCTTGCGTGAGCGCCAGGTGGCCAACAAGGAAAAACCCCGTTACGACGGCACCTGGCGTCCCATGCCTGGCAAAACCCTGCCCGCGATTCCCGAAGGGGTGACGCCGGTGCTGCGGTTCAAAAACCCGCTGGGCGGTGTGGTGGCCTGGGACGACAAAGTCAAAGGCCGCATTGAGATCAGCAACGACGAGCTGGACGATCTGGTCATCGCCCGGCCCGATGGCACGCCCACCTACAACTTCTGCGTGGTGGTGGACGACATCGACATGCGGATCACCCATGTGATCCGTGGCGACGACCATGTCAACAACACGCCGCGCCAGATCAACATCTTCAAGGCGCTGGGGCATGAGCCTCCGGTGTACGCGCATTTGCCCACCGTGCTCAACGAGCAGGGCGAGAAGATGAGCAAACGCAACGGTGCCAAGGCGGTCACGGCTTACCGTGACGAGGGCTATCTGCCCGATGCCATGGTCAACTACCTGGCGCGACTGGGCTGGAGCCATGGCGACGACGAGATCTTCAGCCGCGCACAGTTTCTGCAATGGTTCAACCTCGACCACCTGGGCCGCAGCGCTGCGCAATTCGACGAAGCCAAACTCAAATGGGTCAATGCCCAGCACCTCAAGCTCATGCCCGATGAGGAACTGGCCCGGCATGTTCAGCCTTTTCTGGCCCAACGGGGCGTGGTGGCCGACGAGCGACTGACCGGCATTTGCGGCCTGTTCAAGGACCGTTGCGACACCCTGGTCGTGTTGGCGCACTGGATCTCGGCCTTCTATCTGGACGTGGTGTGCAACGCCGACGAGAAAGCCCAGCATGTGACCGAAACGGTCAAACCGGCTTTGGCGATCCTGGCAGACAAACTGGCCGTCTGTGCTTGGGACAAAGCTTCCATCGCGGCGGTGATCAAGGCCACGCTGAGCGAAACCGGACTCAAGATGCCGCAACTGGCCATGCCGGTGCGTGTGTTGGTGATGGGCACGGCACAGACACCTTCGCTGGATGCGGTGCTCGCCCTGAGCCAAAGAGAAAAAATTCTGGAACGCCTGAAAAACGCCTGAATATCTGTCTATAATTCGAGTCTCGACACCAACGAGGTCTGACGCCAAGCAGCAATGCACAACGTTGTTCCAAAGGGGGTATAGCTCAGCTGGGAGAGCGCTTGCATGGCATGCAAGAGGTCAGCGGTTCGATCCCGCTTACCTCCACCAATGTGTCGAAAAGATTCGCAAGAATCTGTCCAGGTTATGACCCTATCGTCTAGAGGCCTAGGACATCACCCTTTCACGGTGAGTACCGGGGTTCGAATCCCCGTAGGGTCGCCAAGTTTTGTAGCACTTGGCCAACTGCGCAAGCAGCTTGGCAAAAGTTACAGCTACCAGGAGTGGTAGTTCAGTTGGTTAGAATACCGGCCTGTCACGCCGGGGGTCGCGGGTTCGAGTCCCGTCCACTCCGCCAGATCAAAAGCCCAAACAGCTTGCTGTTTGGGCTTTTTTCTTGCCGGACCGCCATCTTGCAAAAGCCGCACATGAAAAATGTGGACGCTGCAAAGCTGCTTGCAGTAAGCTATGAGATTTTCCCCTTAACGTGTTGTCAGTCATGGACAGTTTGCTCCCACCCATCCCGGCCAAACGCTACTTCACCATCGGTGAGGTGGGGGAGCTGTGCGGTGTCAAACCCCATGTGTTGCGATATTGGGAGCAAGAGTTCACACAACTGCGGCCCGTCAAGCGCCGTGGCAATCGCCGCTATTACCAACGCCACGAAGTCATGATGATCCGCAAAATTCGCGGGCTCCTCTACGATCAAGGCTTCACCATCAGCGGTGCCCGCAACAAATTGCAGGAACTTGTGCAGCTGGACCGCGAACTGAGTCGGACGGCCTCCGCGCACACCGACCTCCCGGATGACTTCGAGGCCAGCGAGGGTGTGGCGCCGGCCGAGATGGCAACGCCATCGCCAGCCCCTGGTCGTTGGCTCGATGCACCGGCCGGATTGTCGATCCGTGAAGAATTGATGCAAATAAGGGACCTGCTCTCGTCGAACGAGACGCAGAATCTGGCTATAATTTAAAGCTTGTCGGCGTGTAGCGCAGCCTGGTAGCGCACTTGCATGGGGTGCAAGGGGTCGCGAGTTCGAATCCCGCCACGCCGACCATTTGAATCAAGGACTTAGCTTCGAAAGGGGCTAAGTCCTTTCTTCTTTGTGCCGTGGACTTTGCTCCATTTACCAACCGTTCAACCGCCCCCAGCAAAACTTGGTACCTTCAATTGACCAGAGGCGATTCACAGGAGGGAATGGTTGAATCTTGTTATTGGAAACAAAGTAATTTAATTTGTATTCAAATAAATCCAAAAAAGTATTGGATGCGTTCAATCAGGAGGAATTTAATCAGGGATCAAGTGGTTATGATTTCTGATATCAGAGCTCGACAATAAAGATAAATTCAAAAGCTGTGATGAACGATTAAACATTTGAATAAGAAATCACGAAGCCCGACATGAAAGTACATGCCCATCTTATGGTCGCTCAAGAACATGCCATAAACAGATGGTCATTAAAAGCCAGGATTTCGAAAGACACAAAAATACCGGGTGATCCTCTATGGCAAAAGTTACCGATGTCCTCAAAATCCAGTGTGTTTTGGAACCGTGGTGACTCAACCTGGGCAGTTCAAACGTAAATCGCTGTGCGGTCATTTCACTGCAAGAAATCACAAAAGAAGACGTTGAAAACATGATCTATACCGTAACGAATCCAGCCCAATTCAGCGAGGATGGAGATAGCAGTTTCCAATTCGTGCTGAGTGTAGCGCCGGCCTTTGATGTTGAGTTATCCGTTTCTCTGGCATCCGGCTTGTCATGGATCGACGGAACAACAGCACCACGATCTTTTATCTACACCACAACCAACTGGTTTAACTATCAAACCATCTCTTTCAAAGCCGTAGACGATTTGGTGATTGACGGCGATCTGGCTCACGCTATCAAGCTAACTTCAGCGAGTATTGATCCCACATTCAATGGCTTGTCCATCGATCTTGGTGTCACCGTCATAGACAACGATTTCCAAAGAACGCTGGAGCCTGCAAAGCTGCCCAGTGCAGGCAACAACGCCATCATCTATGACTTGGTGAGCCCCACTGGCTACACTTCGGCCAACAC
>JAIXXW010000224.1 GCA_027490555.1 Comamonadaceae bacterium
GCGGTTTTGGGTGCGGTCAAAATGGGTGGCCCGCTCGCTGCGCCAGCTGTCCGAAAACCGCACCGGGGCCAGGCCCTGGGCCGTGATCAGACCCTGGCTGCGCCAATGCCTGGCGCCCAACAAGAAGGCCCTGACCGACAAAGCCATGGCGTACGCGCCGGCATTGCGCTGCCAGCGCAACTCGCCTGTGGCCTGGTAAGAAATGCCCTTTTCCTGGCCACTCAGGCGGTAACTCAAGAGCGCCGATGCCGGCAAGGCCGCCAGGCCCAGCGAGGGCATGGCCAGGGTGGCCTCGGCCACTCCATCCGTTACGGGTGCGGGTGCGGGTGCAGGCTCGATCGCGGGTGCTGGCGCGGGTGAAGCCAATGCCTGAACAGGGCTGTCGCTGGTCGGCGCATCTGGCACAGGGGCCATTTCGGCTGGCGCAGCGCCGGTGTTGGCCTCGGCCACAGGTGCGGGTGCCTCTGCCAGCACGGGGCTGGGGGCCGGCTGGGGCTCGGCATCCAATGGCAGCGGTGTCCCTTCTTTTGCTGCAAGCTCGGCCGCTTGGGGCACCGTGGCCACCCGGGTCTTGCGTTCTGGCTTCGGTGTGGCGCTCGGCGCGAGCTGTGCGACCACCGGCTCGGGTGCCACCCAGCGGGTTTGCACCGGGCCGACCCGCAGCGACTGCGGGCCTTCGATTTGCCAGATCGGCGCACCCAGCATGGCCATGACAAAGATCCCATGCAGGGCCAGCACCCCCACAGCCCAGGGCCACAGGCTGGCCAGGCCCGGGGCCCCTGTGGGGCGGGAGGACAATGGCGTGTGGGGCCCGGCCTTGGTCATGCGAATGTGGTCTTGTGGGCGCGCGCCACCGAGCCGGGTCAGGCCCCTGGCCAACCCAGATCCGAGGACAACTGCCGCGCAAATGCCCGCAGGGCCTGCGCCACAGGGCCTGTCCAATCGGTGTCAAAGGTGGCCGAAGAACCCAGCGACACCACACCCAAGGCCAGGTGGCCATCCGCGTCGAACACCGGCGCGCAAAAGCCCGAAATGCCGGGCAACAGCACATTGACCACACGGCCCAGGCCTTGTGCCCGGGTTTCGCCCAGCAAGGCTTGCACCTGCGCAGGGGTAGATGGCAAGTCGCTGCGGCCCAGTTTGCGCGCCAGGGCCAGCTCGGCGTCGATCATGGGCTGGGCTTTGTCGGCCGTGCCACCGTGGCCGATGAAAGCGGCAAAACACCGGCCCGTGGCCGAGGACAGCAGGGGCATCACATCGCCCAGGCGCAGGTTGACGGGCATGGCCAGGGGCGTTTCCTGCCAATGCACCAGGGTCGGACCCCGGTTGCCCCAGACGGCCAGCGCCAGCGTGTGGCCGGTCTGGTCGAGCAAGGTTGGCAAGCGCTCACGCGCCAGCTTGACCGCGTCCAGCCTGGACAAGGTGGCCAAGCCCAAGCGCAAGGTGGCCGGGCCGAGCTCGTAGCGGGTGTTGGCGTCCTGCACCACCAGGTTCAGGCGCTGAAAGCTCACCAGGTAGCGGTGGGCCTTGGCCGCGCTCATGCCAGCGGCACTGGCCAGGTCGCGCAGCATCAAGGGGCCAGGCGCCTGCGCCAGCACCTCCAGCAGGGCAAAGCCAACCTCGACCGACTGGATGCCAGCGCGCGCTTTGTCCCCCTCGGAGGGCTTGTTCAAGGTGCTTTCGGTGGCCATATGCTCTAGAATCGTGTTTCGTTTAGTTAAACGAGTTTAACAATGCGTAATTCAATGCGCCATTCGCCCGTGATGCCCACGGTCCGCAATGGCGGTCAAAACGGGCGAACATCATGAAATTGGCGACCTACAAAGACGGCTCACGCGACGGACAACTGGTGGTGGTCTCGCGCGACCTGAGCACGGCACATTATGCGACCGGCATCGCCAACCGACTGCAGCAGGTGCTGGACGACTGGAACTTTCTGGCCCCCCAGCTGCAAGACCTGTACACCACCTTGAACCAGGGCAAAGCCCGCCACGCCTTTGCCTTTGACCCCGAACGCTGCATGGCCCCGCTGCCACGCGCCTACCAGTGGGCCGACGGCTCAGCCTACCTCAACCATGTGGAGCTGGTCCGTGCGGCCCGCAACTCCGAAGTGCCCAGCAGCTTCTACACCGACCCGCTGATGTACCAGGGCGGCAGCGACGACTTCATCGGCCCCCGCGACCCGGTGGTCTGCGCCAGCGAGGCCTATGGCATCGACTTCGAGGCCGAGATCGCCGTCATCACCGGTGACGTGCCCATGCAAACCAGCGCCGACGATGCCATCGAGAGCGTGCGCCTGATCATGCTGGCCAACGACGTGAGCCTGCGCAACCTGATCCCCAACGAACTGGCCAAGGGCTTTGGCTTTTTCCAGAGCAAGCCCGCCACCGCCTTCAGCCCGGTGGCCATCACACCCGACGAACTGGGCGAAGCCTGGCAAGGCGGGCGGGTGCACCTGACCTTGCAGTCCACCTGGAACGGGCGCAAGGTCGGCATGTGCGAAGCAGGGCCCGAAATGACCTTCCACTTTGGCCAGCTGATCGCCCACATGTGCAAGACCCGCCATGTGCGGGCCGGCTCCATCGTGGGCAGCGGCACCGTGAGCAACAAGAGCGTGGACGTCAACGGCAAACCCGAGTGGCCCAAAGGCTACAGCTGCATCGCTGAAAAACGCGCCATCGAAACCATCCTGGACGGCCAGCCATCGACCGAATTCATGAAGTACGGCGACACCATCCGCATCGAGATGAAAAGCCCAAGCGGCGAAAGCCTGTTTGGCGCGATCGAGCAGGAAGTGGTGCCGCTGGCACCTTGATCCCCTTTGGGAGCATGCCTGTCGCTGCGCAAGGTCATCACCCTCTGGGTGTCCAAGCCCTGGCGCAGGTCTAGGCTTTGCTGCAGATTCAGCGATTTGGCGGAACGGGATTGACTGGCTATACTTGTATAGCCGTTCTATCAGGGAATAAAAACATGCTGGCCATCCGCCTGCCCGAAAACATCGAAGCGCGCTTGGGTCAACTGGCCCAAGAGACCGGGTTGACCAAAACCGCGCTGGTGCGCGAAGCCATCCTCGAACACATCGACGATCTCGAGGACTATTACCTGGCCGAGGCGCGCGCTCGCAAAAACCGCAAAACCATTTCCCTGGAAGACGTGGAGCGAGCGCTTGGCCTGGCAAATTGAGTTTGACCCCGACGCCCTCAAGGACCTGCGCAAACTCGACAAGCCCATCCAAATCCGTCTGGTGGGTTTTTTACGCACACGCGTCAGCAGCTTGTCCAACCCGCGCGATATCGGTGAAGCCCTCTCGGGTCAGCGGCTGGGTAATTATTGGAAATACCGCGTCGGCGATTGGCGGATCATCTGTGACATCCAGGACCAGAAAATTCTGGTGCGCGTGCTGCGCATCGGAAATAGGCGTGAGGTCTACCGATGAGGGCTGAAGACCAAGCTGCCGCAGCTTTCGGCGAGCGGCAAGACCAGGGCAAGGCCATGACCATCGCTCATGGATGGCATGCTGCGCCACTGTCTGGTCAGCCATTCGGGGCGATCAGCCGCCATCCCCGATAATCACGCTTTCAGATTTCCAACGGCCCGCCCTGTCCCGACGCTGGCGGGCCTTCTTTTGCGGAGCAAGACATGAGCACTTTCCAAACCACCGGCGCACGCGCCACCGGCCTGGCCACCCTGGCTGCGGACGGCACCGTGCTGGACACCTGGTTTCCTGCCCCCGAGCTGGCGGCCGACGTGGCCGCCAGTGGCAGCACCCGCCTGAGCCCGGCCGAAGCCGTGGCCGCCCTGGGTGCTGACGTGGCCCAGGCGCTGGCCCCTTGCGCGATGCGCAACACCACCGTGGTCTGCGTGCGCACCGAAATCAAAAGCCTGGCCGATGCCCCTGCCGACACCCACGACGCCTACCTGCGCCTGCACCTGCTGAGCCACCGCCTGGTGTTGCCGCACGGCGCCAACGTGACCGGCATCTTTGGCCTGCTGCCGAATGTGGCTTGGACCAACTTCGGGCCCTGCGCCCTGGCCGATGTGCCGGCCGCCCGCCTGAAAGCCCGTGGCACCGGCCGCGTGCTGGAGATCAAGGGCCTGGACAAGTTCCCGCAAATGACCGACTACGTGATCCCGTCGGGCGTGCGCATTGCCAACGCCGACCGCGTGCGCCTGGGCGCGCACCTGGCCAGCGGCACCACCGTCATGCACGAGGGCTTTTGCAACTTCAATGCGGGCACGCTGGGCGCCAGCATGGTCGAAGGCCGCATCAGCGCAGGCGTGGTGGTCGATGACGCCAGCGACATCGGCGGCGGCGCGTCCATCATGGGCACCTTGTCCGGTGGTGGCAAGGAAGTCATCAAGGTCGGCAAGCGTTGCCTGCTGGGTGCCAACGCCGGCATCGGCATCTCGCTGGGCGACGACTGCATCGTGGAGGCCGGGTGCTACATCACCGGCGGCAGCCGCGTGCAAATGCCCGACGGCTCGGTCATGAAGGCCAAAGAGCTGTCTGGCAAGAACGGCATCCTGTTCCGCCGCGACTCGCAATCGGGCGCCTTGCACGCCATCCC
>JAIXXW010000192.1 GCA_027490555.1 Comamonadaceae bacterium
CTGGCTTTGTCACTGCCCAGCAAATCCAGGGCCATGGGGTTGGCACTGATGACGCGGCCATGGCGGTCGAGCCGCAGCACGCCGTCTTGCATGGCATCCATGCTCATCTCCAGCAGTTGATGCTGGGCGCGGATTTCCTCGCTTTTGTGGACCAGGCTCGAGACGTCGTGCAGATTGATCACCGTCTGCTGCGGTAGGCCCGTCGCATCCGCCATGAAGGATGCGCTCACCCGAACAGGGATGTGCGAGCCAGAACGGTTGCGCAGCTTGGTCAGCATGGCCTCTTCGTCGCCTGGCATGAGCTTTTGCAAGGTGGCGGAATTGGCCACACCCCAGGGCAAGTCGAGTTCACCCCTGAGCAAGACCAGGGTCATCCGCTCGCCCATGAAGCGGTGGTTGATCAAACTGACCTCGACCGGTTGTGAGGCCCGGTCCGCATGCAAGCGCATGCCCACCTGGTGCCCCGATCCTGAACGGTAATAGCGCTCGTCGGAGGCCAGCAGGGTCTGCATTTCCTGCAATTCCTCAGCAGGCAAATCCGCCCACAAGGACCAAAAAGAAAGGCCATGGAGCTGGTCCAGGCCACACCCGAGCAGCTGCGCCATGCGGAAGTTGGCCTGGACGATCAGACCTTGGGCATCCATCCAGGCCGCTGCCAACAGATTGTCCGTGACCACCTGGCGGTAGGTGTCGGGGTGTTCCACACCCAGGCGTGTCAACAAATCGCCAGAACCCTTGAAAACGGACAGCAAACGGGTCTCGTCCTCTTCAAACAGCAAACTGCTGGGCTGACCGATCAGGAGTTCGCGGTCAAAGCCGGTCAACTTGAGCAGCGCAGGATTGCAGTCCTGGATGCGGCCAAAACGGTCCACCACCACCAAGCCGCTGTGCATATTGCCCAAAATGTCATTGACATAGGCCATTTGCTTTTTCAGCGCTGCCTCGCTGGCTTGCAGCTTTTCGTGGTGATCCTGCAGCTCTCGTGTCAATTCGTTGGCGCGTGACAAAGAGGCCTTCAATGTTTCCCGCGCACTGGCCGATTGCATGGCCACCGCGATGGCCGCCGACACCGGCTCCATCAGGGCCTCCAGCTGCGCAGGCAGGGTTTGCGCACAGGTCATCAGCAAAACGCCACGCACCTGCGCCTCCATGACCAGGGGCACCAAAACCGTGTCACCGCTGGCAGGGCATTGGACGGCTTGCAAAATGGCCGCCGGAATTTCCCCATTGCGCAAAATCGTCTCGCTGGCCGCCAAGGCCTGCAAGCTGGCAAAACTGCACCCGATCTCTTCAGGCAGTCCCGGCAGGTGGTCCTGACCGGAGCCCTGCCTGTGCAAGCGGCATTCGGCATGCAAGCGCTTGCCGGTCAAATCAGAGGCCAGCACATAGACGGAGCAGGCACTGAGCCCCAAAAACCGGGTCAAGGTCAGGGAGACCTGGTCGGCCAGGGCCTGCGGCGTGTGGTCATAGCGCACCGTTTCATGGATCAAGGCCAAACCCTGGTCATGCCAGGCCCTTTGCTCATGGTTCATCTGGGCGTGTTGAAGGTTGGCCACCACCTTGACCAAGTCGCCCCAAACGCCCTGCTCCCCACCGCCACTGAGCAAGGCTTGCGCCTGGTCGTGCCGACCCTCGGCCAGCATCCGGGTCACGGACGACAAGCTGGCAGGCTCCGCCCCCAAATGCCGCCTGGAAAACCACCACCCTGCAGCCACGGCCAGCAAGGCCACTGCGAAAGCCCCGAACATGAGCAAGGCCCACGGGCCCTGGGGTTCATCCAGCCACAAACCCAGGCCCCAAAGCAATGTGACGGCCACGCCGATGGTGCCAAACCACAAACCAGACGGCCATGCGCGCAAGGTGTTCATACGATCCAAAAAAATGACATCAAAAGAACATGAAAAAAACTATAAATGAAACAACTTTGAAGAAATTCACATCTCTGACGAAGTTATTAATTTGAATTACAGAACAGGATTATTGGCGATTTTATTGATAGAATTTTGGGTGTTCCGGAGAATATTTGAATGACCACCATTTTGCTTGTTGATGACGAGGATCTTTTGCGCGAAGGCGTTCGCGAAATCCTTGAATTTTCGGACTTCCAAGTCATCGAAGCATGCGACGGCATTGAGGCGCTCGAGCTGTTTGCCGTCAACAATGTTGACCTCGTCATCTCCGACATCGTCATGCCCAACATGGACGGTGTTGACTTTGTGACCCGCCTGCGCGAATCATTCCCTGCAGTGCCCATCCTGACCATCTCGGGTGGCAGTCGCGTGGTCAGTGCCCGGTTTGGCCTGGATTCAGCCCTCCTCTCGGGGGCCAACGACAGTTTGACCAAGCCCTTCACCGCGGCGCAATTGCTGGAAAAAGTCAACAGCCTGCTGGCTGCCAACTGAGCTGCGCCATGTCCATGCCGCATCGCTCCCCGGTGTCCAGCTCAGACGGGCGCACCCCGTCGGACCTGGATCTGGGTTCGGGCGTTCCTGCCGGTTTCGAAAGCGCCAAAGTCTTGCTGGTCGACGACAGCCGCCTGATCCGCATGGGCCTGCGCCGCTCCCTGGAGGAAATCGGGCTCAAGGACATCACCGAAGCAGGCGATGGCCGCGAAGCCATCGAGACCCTGGTCCGCGAGCATTTCGATCTGATGCTGCTGGACATGGAAATGCCGGAAATGAACGGCATGGAGGTCTTGGCCGTGTTGCGCGACACGCCGCACCACCCCTGGCCGCCGGTGATCGTGATTTCTGGCGGCACCAGTCTGGACGATGCGGTTCGGTGCATCGAGCTTGGTGCCGAAGACTACCTGTCCAAGCCTTTCAACCCAGTTTTGTTGCGTGCCCGGGTCAAAACCTCGGTGGAAAGAAAGCGTCTGAGCGATCAGGTCACCCTGCGCATGCGCCAGCTCAAGCGCCAACACGAAATTCTGGGCCAGGAACAGGCCAAGACCGAGCAGCTGCTGCTGAACATCCTTCCCCAGAAAATTGCCCAACGGCTCAAGGCCGGTGAAGAAAGCATCGCCGACGCCTTTCCCAGCGTGAGCGTGCTGTTTGCCGACATGGTCGGCTTCACCGCCATGTCGCGCACCATGACGGCCAGCGCCTTGGTGGCGGTGCTGGGGGATCTGTTCTCCCGCTTTGACCTGATCACCGAAAAACACGGCCTTGAAAAAATCAAAACCATCGGCGACTGCTACATGCTGGCCGGTGGGGTGCCAGAGCCCAGCGATGACCATGCCCATGCCGCCGTGGACGCGGCCGTGGACATGTGCAAGGCCCTCGAAGAGATGCATGAGAAAACCGGTGGGGCTTTGCGCATGCGCATCGGCATCCATTCCGGCCCCATCGTGGCGGGCGTGATCGGACTGCGCAAATTCACCTACGACCTGTGGGGCGACACGGTCAATGTGGCCAGCCGCATGGAGTCCACCGGTGCCCCGGGGCGTATCCACGTCTCAGCCGCCACCGCCGATTTGATTCGCCAGGATTTCCAACTCGAGTCCCGAGGGTTCATCGAAGTCAAGAGCCTGGGCCAGGTCGAAACTTTTTTTGTCAATGGACGCAACTGAACAATTGAACAGCGGGCACCCCCACAGCAGTCTTGTGCTCACCCGTTGAAAACCAGAGGATGCCATGGCGCGACAACACATTCAACCAACCCTGAAAGAAAGGGTCATGCGGGACGATGATTTCATCGTCTCCAAGGCCGATCTCAAAGGACGCATCACTTACAGCAATCAGGTTTTTGCCGAGTTCTCTGGGTTTGATGAGAACGAATACATGGGCAAGCAGCACAACCTGGTGCGCCACCCGGACATGCCTCGCTGCATTTTCAAGATGCTCTGGCAGCACATCGAAAATGGCGAAGAGATCTTTGCCTACGTGAAAAACATCTGCAAGGACGGGTCTTTTTACTGGGTGTTGGCCAACGTCACCCCATCACGCGATGTGCAGGGTCAGATCGTGGGTTACTACTCGGTGCGCCGCAAACCCAATCCGCGGGCCCTGGAGGTGATCGCCCCACTGTACCGGGAGCTCTTGCAGATTGAACAAAACGCTGGCAGCCGGGATGCGATCCCAGCCGCCCTGACCCACATGCACAACCTCCTCCAAAAAAAGGGCGTGAGCTATGAGCGCTTCATCCTCGACCTCCAGGGGCTTTGAATTGAGCCCCTCCGTGTTGCTGGTGCTGTCGGGTGCCTTGGGCCTGGCGGGCACAGGCTGGGCCCTGTGGCAAACCCCAGACGATCGCATCCTCTGGGCGCTGTTGGCTGCCGTGGCCTTGCTGCTCTTGTTGGGCCTGCAGGCACAGCAGCGTGAGAACGATCAACTCGCGCGCATGAACCGTGTTTTGGCCGAAGCGGCGCGCGGCGAGCTTGAATCGCGCATCACCAACATCCCCAGGCATGGTCGCCTGGTCGATGCTGCCTGGCGCATCAACGAGGTGCTCGACCAAATCGAGGCGGTTTTCCGGGAATCGATGACAGTAGTCACCCGCATGGGCTCCGGTGATTTTTCTCGCCACCCCCAGACCGCAGGTCTGCGAGGCCTGTACCCGCAGGTCCTGACACAGATCGCCCAGGTCCAGAAAAACATGGACACGACGGTGCAGATGCTCAGCCAGAGCATGCGCGCCATGGCCCGTGGCGATTTCAGTGCCCGCCTGTCCACCCAGGGGCAATCCGGTGAATTCCTGAACATCCTCAACGATGCCCGAACCACGATGGAAGCGCTGAACAAGCTGATCAGCGACGTGGTCCAGGTCATGGAGGGCGTCTCTCGTGGCGACCTGAGCAACCGTGTTCAGGCCCAAGGCGAAGGCGCTCTGGGCAAACTCAAGGACGACATCAACCAGTCCCTGCAGTCTCTCGCCCATTCCATGCACCAGCTGCGAGAGAACGCACAGCAAGTGGCTGGCGCAGCCAACGACACCAGCACGGCCATCGGGCAGCTGGCCGATGGTGCCCAAAGCCAGACCCAGTTCATTGGCCAGATGGTCAGTGCCATCCGCCAAACGGTGGCGGCCGTCAGTGACATCTCCTCCAACACCGAACATGCCAGCCGTCAGGCGCAGGAGTCGACTTCCATCGTGCGGGGTGGCCAGCAAAAAATGGTGCAAATGGTCGATGTGGTCAATGGCATCGCCTCGAGCTCGGAAAAGATCAACAAGATCACCGACGTGATCGAAAAAATCGCCAACAAGACCAACCTGCTCTCCCTGAACGCCGCCATCGAAGCCGCACGTGCGGGCGAACACGGCAAGGGCTTTGCGGTGGTCGCCGACGAGGTGGGCAAACTCGCCGCCAGCAGCGCCGACAGCACTAAGGAAATCACCCAGCTGATCCAGCAAGCCAGCAAACAAGCCAAAGAGGCGGTGGTGGCGGTGCAAGAAGTCAGCGCCGACATGGAGCGCATCGTCAAGACATCGGCCCAGACCGATGGCATGTTGCAACGCATCTCCTCCGCGGTGGAAGAGCAAACGCGCATGATTCAGGAAATCAACACCAGCGTCGAAAATCTGGAACACATTGCCCGCAGCAACTCCTCTGCCTCTGAAGAGCTCGCTGCGGCCATGATCGAGCTGTCCAAGGTGGCCGACTCCACCCGCCGCGAAATCACCAAGTTCAACACCTGAAGCGGAAATGACCAACACCATGGAACTGGTACTTTTCGACATCCAGAATAACCGCTTCGCCTTGCGTGCGTCGGCAGTCAGTCAGGTGCTCGAGCCTCTGGCCATCACCCCCCTGCCCTACGCCCCGCCCGAGGTGGAAGGTCTGGTGAATGTGGCCGGTACCGTGTTGCTCAAAATCGATCTTGCACTGCGTTTGGGCATGGGCGCCCGCAGCGCCGACCGCCATGGCAACCTGATGGTCGTCATGACCGGCCACGAAAACGTGGCCCTGCAGGTGGACCGGGTGCACAACAAGATCAACCTCGACGAGTCCCAGCTGACGCCCTATGTGGATCCGGCCCAGCGCAACCTGGTGTGCGGCGAATTCACCCACCACGAACGCATGGTGTTGTTGCTCGACGAGCAATCTTTGGACATGCGGGACATGGATCCGACGGGCGTGCCCGAGGGCGGCGGCGGCTTGATCGGATTTGACTCGAGCGAAGACAAACGCAGCGAAGCGATCGCCATGTCCAACCTGGACATGGCCACCGTCACGGTCGAGGACGGCAACGAAACCTATGCCCTGCACATGGCCCATGTCCAGGAAATCGTGGAAATCGGTGCCCTGACCCAGCTGCCCGGTGCAGGCCCTGAAGTTCAGGGCCTGATGCAGCTGCGCGGCCAGGCCTTGCTGGTGGTCTCCTTGGGCGGTTTGCTGGGCCGGCCCCGTGCCGAACAGGCGCGGTTTGTGCTGGTGGTCAAAGTGCAAGGTTTGCAACTCGGTGTCAGTGTGAGCTCGATTCTGGGCATCGAACGCTATGCCCGCGAGGATGTTCAGGCGGTGGCAGGCGTCATGGATTCCCAACTCGAGGGCTACCTCAATGGCGCCGCCAACCGTTCGGGTCACATGACCGGTCTGCTGTCGATGACGGGTTTGCTGTCACCCCAGGCCATCGCCCATTACCAGCGTTTTTTGACCCAGCAAACCACCTTCATGCTCCACAACAACCACATTGCTCCGAGCGCCGTTCGACGCATGCTGTCTTTCCGGCTGGGCAGCGAACGCTGCGCTTTGCCACTGGCCTGGGTGGACCGGGTCCAGGAATACAGCGCCAGTGTTGAACTGCCCGATGGCGACAAAAGCCTGACCGGTGTCATCCAAATCAAAGGGGAGATCGCTCCGGTGATCGACCTGCGCCAGATGCTGGGTGTGAAGCCGCTTGAAACTTCGTCCTACGTGGTCGTGCGTGTCGACAACGAGCCCTGGGCCCTGATCGTCGACCGCATCGAGCGCGTCATCGACATCGAGGAACGCAACATCACACCCGTCAGGAACCAACAAAACGACTACCTGAACGAAGTCGGCAAACTCGATGGCGAAATCATTTCTCTGATCACGTTGACACCACTGACCCTGGCTGCCAAACGTCAACATAACTGAACACCGTGACCCAAGACAAAAAAGTCAATGACATGCTCACCCAGATGCGCACGGCGGTCGACACCGCCCGTGCCGTCACTTCTGCGGCCATGCCGGCGGCCGGATCGGGCAAATTGGGCGCTGCGCCCTCAGCGCCTGCATCCAGCATGTCGGCCCTGAACAAGCCCGCCGAAACCACCCACTCGCGCGCCCTGTTGCTGCTCATCAACGAATTGATGGCCGGCGTCGAAACCCGGTTCGGCATCAAACCCGGGACTTTGGTCGAGCGCAAACTGGTGCGCATTTTCAAAGACATGCCGATGGAGACCCTGCGTGACTGGGTCGAGAGCATGAACAACTGCTCGCCAGACCATTCGGAGTGGCAGTCGCTGGTTGAAAACTTGACCGTGCATGAAACCTATTTCTGCCGTGACCCTGACCTGATGAACATGCTCGGCGACGAGATCATGCCGCACCTGCTGAACCTGCGCAAAACGCAAAAGCAGCTGCAAATCTGGTCAGCCGCCAGTTCGACCGGTGAGGAGGTTTATGACCTGACTTTTTCGGCGCTGCGTGCCATGCAAAAAGCCGGTTATGCCCGTTTGTTCGAAGGCAAGCTGGTGCCCGAAGCGGGCTGGGGCGTTTTTTCATTCGGCACCGACATTTCCAACCAGGCGCTGCGGACGGCCAAAGCGGCCGTTTACGGAGACCTGGGCATGGGCTCGTTCAGAAACCTGCCCGATGACTGGAAAATGATGTTCGAGGATGTGAAGATCGCGCCGGCCAATGCCGTGCCGGGCGTGAATTACTTCAAGATCCGCGAGTGGGTGCGTCAATGCACCCGGTTTGAACGCTTCAACCTCATGAACAACCGCCCACCCGTGATGGGCATGGACCTGGTCTTCTGCCGCAATGTGCTGATCTATTTCGAAGACCCGGTCAAAAAAGCCGTTCAAACCATGCTGGCCCGCGCCATGTCACCGGGTGGCGTTTTGGTCTTGGGTGCATCGGTGCAAATGCTGGTGCCCGCGTACTTTGAATCTCGTCTGGGCAAAGGTGGCCCCTGGTACGTGAGAAATGACACCCGCGTATGATCAGACTGCTCATTTCTGACGACTCTGCTTTCATGCGCATCGCCATCCGCAAGATGGTGGAAAGTGAACCCGACATCGAGGTCGTGGGCGAGGCCAAAACAGGCCAAATGTGTGTCGAGATGGCCCGCGAACTGCGGCCGGATGTGATCACCATGGATGTGGAAATGCCGGTGATGGATGGCCTGGAAGCCACCCGCCAGATCATGGCCACCAGCCCCTGCCCCATCATCATGCTCAGCAGCCTGACCGAGCGCAACTCGGTGACCACCATCCGCGCACTGGAGCTCGGTGCCGTGGACTTCATCGCCAAAAAATCCTCTTTTGTCCAGCTGGACATTGTTCAGATCGGCGCCGATCTGGTCGAAAAGCTGCGTTACTGGGCCAAGAAAAAAACACGCGTGAGCACCCTGCAGGGCCTGAGCAGCGCAAGCGCGGGCCCCAAAACCGTGGGTACACCCGCTGCTGCACGCCAGCTCAGGACCGTGCCCAATGGGCCGGGTGCCGGTCTGGTGGTGCTGGCCATCTCCACAGGCGGACCCGCCACACTGCCCATGGTCCTCAAAAGCATGGGGCGCCTGCCCTGCCCCATGGTGATCGCCCAGCACATGCCCCCCATGTTCACCAGCGGTTTTGCCTCGCACCTGCGCAGCGAATGCGGACTGGATGTGATGGAAAGCACCGACCAGATGGAACTCAAACCCGGCATGGTGGTGATCGTCAAAGGCGGCACCGATGTCGTGGTGCGTGAACCTTTTCCGGGCAAGCTGATGCTCTACCAAAAGACCGACCCGAACGCCGGCATCCACCCCAATGCGGACGTGCTGTTCCGCTCCGCAGCCGCCACCTCTTGCCCTGTGATTGCCGTGGTGATGACGGGCATGGGCAGCGACGGCATGCTGGGTGTCAAGGATCTGCTGGCCCGCAAAAATGCCCATGTCCTGGCACAAGACCCGGAAAGCTGCATCGTGGACGGCATGCCCGCGTCCACCATCAACGCCGGTCTGGCCAGTGCCGTGCTGGCACCCGCAGAGATTGGCACGCGCCTGTCCCGCCTGTGCGTCAACCGCACAAATCCCTCATTTAAAACCGCTGTCTGATAGAGAACGCCCATGACCAAGAAACGCATACTCATTGTTGACGACTCCTTCGTGATGCGCGCCCTGTTGCGGGGCATCGTCACCTCCGACCCCGATCTGGAAGTCGCTGGCGAAGCCACCAACGGCCTGGAGGCCTTGCAACAGGTCAAGGAAATGGCCCCCGACCTGGTCTTGCTGGACATCGAGATGCCCCACATGGACGGCATCGAATGCCTCAAGCGCTTGCGCCTGATGAGCAAAGTCCCCGTGATCATCGTGTCGTCGGTGGCCCAGGCCGGATCGCCTCAGGCCATCGAGGCGCGCAAGTTCGGTGCCGCCGAGGTCATTGCCAAACCCTCTGGTGCCATGAGTCTGGACCTGAATGCCAAGAAGGGCCATGAAATTGTGACGGCCTCACGCCGCGTTCTGGGTCTGTCTTGATTCGACAGACGCCCGACCCGACACCAAGCTCGAAAGGAGTGCAGGACCGTGTCTGACGATTTTCTGGAAACGATCTGGGCGCAGTACGCCGTAGAGACCGAAGAGCACATTGAAAGCATCGAGTCCTTGCTGGTCAAGGCCGATGGCGAGTCGCTCAATGCGGAAGAAGTGTCCGGGCTGTTCAGGGCTTTTCACTCGCTCAAAGGCCTCAGCCGGGTCATGGAGCTGGCGGCCCTGGAGGCCATTGCCCATCGCAGCGAAGACTTGCTGGGTTTGGTGCGCGAAGGCCAGGCCGCCCTCGACAAAAACACCGTCGACCTGTTGCTGCGTTCTTTGGATGCGATCAAGGTGCTGTGCGAAAAAGCCGTGGCCGAGCGTGCCGATGGCGAAAAACCCGTGGCCCTGCTCCAGGAGCTCGAGCGGGCTTACAAAATGGTCAGCCAGGGCCAGGCCCTGACCGCTGCGCCTGCGCCAGCCCCAGCAGAAGCGGTCGCCAGCGCGCCTGAGCCTGCCGCCGCCGAAGCGGCACCGGCTGAAACTGTTCCCCCCTCCAGCGCCGCGTCCGAGCCTGTCCCCCCCGCTGCGCCCGTGCGCAGCACGCCCGCCAAAGCGGCCGATGGGACGACCGACAACCGCCAGGTGGTGTTTTTGCGCCTGATCAGCAACGGCCTGCCCATCCTCGAGCGCCTGGCCAATTCGATCGCCACCAAGCAAGACGGTGCCCAAATCCTGGCCGTGGCCAACGACATCCGCAAACCCTTGAGCTGGATGCTCAAGGGCTCGGGCAGCCTGGGCTATGCCGGGCTGGATGCGCGCATCGAAGAAATCATGCAAGCCCTGCCGGTGACCGATCAGATCTCGCAGGCCGATGGCGAGCGCATGGTGGACGTCATCGTCGCCTTCCTGGACGACTTGAAAACCCTGGGCGAAACCACCGGGGTGGACCTCGGTGGTGAGTCCTTGGCCAAAATTCTGGCGCGCACCCTCAAGGAAAACCTGCTGCACCACCTGACCCAGGTCGAGGATCTGCTGCACAAGCTTGAAGCCCCCGGCGACACCCAGGACGAAGAATTGGCCAACCTGTTGTCCGAACGGTTTTCGCGCATCAACGGCTACCTGTCCTCGCTCTACCCCCAGTCGCGCAGCGACGTGCCTTTGTTGCTGGTGGACGCCTTTGCCCGCGCCGGTCGCAATCAGATGGGCATCTACAGCGAGGTCATCACGCTGTCACGCGATGCGCTGCAGTTCATCCGTGACCTGCTGTCGGCCAGCGGTCGAAACCCCCTCAAGCAACCCGCCCTTCAGTCAGCCGACGAGCGTCTGCACCAACGCATCCGCGATTACCTGTGGTCCCACGACGACACCGGCGACACCCCTGTCGATGCCGTGCGCCAGTTTGTCGCGGCCATGAACATCCCCCAGGCCCTGGCCGAGTTGCTGTCCCCCGACAACACCCGCGAGCTGATGGAATTGATCCAGGATGGCTCACAAGCCTACCTGATCAAGGCCCACCTGGAGTCTTCCGAGTCGGTGGCCACCGCCTTTTTGGAATGGGTCCATGACAAAGGGCGCGTCATCACCAACCGCACCCTGATTGAAAACGACCTGAGCTGGT
Organism: Comamonadaceae bacterium; assembly: GCA_027490555.1. Classification (GTDB taxonomy): domain Bacteria; phylum Pseudomonadota; class Gammaproteobacteria; order Burkholderiales; family Burkholderiaceae_C; genus Limnohabitans_A. The sequence continues at coordinate 11,266 of JAIXXW010000192.1, forward strand.
ACGAGATGCTGTTCATCTCCAAGGCAGGCAGAGCGGCCATCGAACAGGACTTGCGCCAGATCGACCAAAGCTCGGGCCATGTGGTGCTGCTGGGCGAATTGGGCAAGGACGGCAACAAACATCCCTCTGCTGCACCGAAAGCGGCTGCCGCTGCCAAGCCAGCGCCCGCTGCGGCAAGCCCCAGCGCTGCCCAACCTGCCTCTGCCCCATCCACCGCCTCACCCGCCCCCACTGCGGCCAAAGTCGCGGCACCTGCGGCCGCGCCTGCCAAACCTGCTGCGGCAGCCGCAGCGCCCGCCGCGGCCGCTGTGGCCGCCGTGCCGGCCTCGGCCCCAGAACCTGCTGCAACCAGCACCGAGTCGGCCACACCCGCCGCCAGCCCCAAGGCCACGGCACCGGCTGCGCGCTCGGGCGCGCCGGCGGCCAGCGCCTCCTCGAATGTGATCCGGGTGCCGGGCGAGATGCTCGACCAGTTCATGAACCAGATTGGTGAAATGGTGCTGGTGCGTGGCCAGTTGGCCCACATCATTGGCGACCACCGGGTGCGCGATGGCTTGCACCGCTTGCGCCATGTTCAGGAAGACCACCTCCAGGACCCCCAGAGGCAGTTCAATGAACTGCAGCAACTGGCAGAAAACCTGGACGACCAGCTGCGCCGCCTGCAAGAAACCGACGCCCTGATCCAAGGGGCCCTCTCGCGCCTGCAAGACAGCGTGATGGGTTTGCGCGTGGTGCCCGTCGAATTGGTGTTCAAACGCTTTCCCCGCATGGTGCGCGATCTGGCGATGGCCCAGGGCAAACAAATCCGCCTGGAACTGCTGGGCCAGGAAGTCAAGATCGACAAAGCCATGGTCGAGTCGCTGGCCGACCCGCTCTTGCACATGGTGCGCAACAGCGCCGACCATGGCGTGGAAAAACCCGAGGACCGTCGTCAGGCAGGCAAGCCCGAGGAAGCGGTGATCCGCATCCAGGCCGAACAGCAAGGCAGCCGCATCGTCATCCGCGTGGTCGACGATGGCAAGGGGATTGACCCCGAACGGGTGCGCCGCAAAGCCGTCGAGCGCGGTCTGGTCAAGGAAGAAGACAGCCTGCAACTGAGCAAAGAGGACATCCTCAGCTTCATTTTCAGACCGGCTTTCAGCACCGCCGATGTCGTCACGGAAACCTCAGGCCGCGGCGTGGGCATGGACGTGGTGCGCACCAGCGTCATGCGTTTGGGCGGCACCATCCACCTCGATTCCGAGGTCGGTCGTGGCACCACCTTCACCATGCAAATGCCCTTGTCGGCCGCGGTGCAAGAAGTGCTCTTGGTCAACACCGCCGACCAAACCCTCGCCATCCCCGGTCGCTATGTGGCCGAGCTGGTCGAGGTCAGCCCCGATCAATACCAGACCGTCAAGGGCCGCACCGCCATCTTGTTGCGCGGCAACTTCCTGCCCATTGTCCGCCTCGAAGAAGTGCTGGGCTATGCGCCCGCGCCAGACGAGATCCACCGCTATGTGGTGGTCTTGAGCGATGGCCAGCGCACCCTGGGCGTCTCGGTGCACGAGTTTGTGGGTCGCCAGGAGCTGTTCACCAAGGACATCCATCCCCGTCTGGCGGCCTTGCCCGGCGTCGGGGGGGCCAGCATCTTGGGCGATGGCCGCGTGGTGCTCATCCTGGACGCCGCAGCGCTTTACCGCCTGGCCGAGAACCTGCAGACGCCCTACCATCTGCCGATCGCGGCCTGAACGGTTTTGCTGTCCCATGGCCCAGTTTCTGCATATCCGTGTCGAAGACCTGGACCTCTTGCTGCCTGCCCTGCAGGTGCACGAGGTCATCAGCCTGGAGTCCGACGCCCGACCCAGCGATGCACATGCGCTGTGGCGCGACCAGGTTCTGGCCAGCTGGGACCTGGGCCAGGTCTTGCAACGCTGCAGCGCCCCGCAAAGCCGGGCCTACGGCGTGGTTTACAGCCTGAACGAGACCGACGCCCTGCCCGTCTTGATGCTGATCGATGAGGTGCTGGGCCTGCGCAAGCCCAAAGCAGACCAGTTGCACCGCCTGCCCGGTGCCAAAACCGTGGCACACCAGTGGTTTGACGCCTTGTGGGTGGACAGCGCACTGGGCTTCAAGGCCTATTGCGTGCGCAACACCCTGCAGTCAGGGTATTTGCTTGCCCAGGAATCCGCTGCGCTGGATACCCCTGCTGAAGTCACCGCCACGCGCAAATCGGCCTGATCTGGACCCTGGCCGGCGATCACGCCAGGTTGTCCGGTTCCTCATCCGAGAACCCGGCCAAATCCTCTTGCACATCGGCCTGCTTGTCGGCCTGGCTGAGCTCCTCACGCAAGAACTTCAGCACAATCACCTGGGTTTCGTAAGCGATCTCTGAACGGGTGATCCAGTCGGCCAGCTGCTGCATCGAGACAATCGCTTGCTCCGAAGACATTTCCGTGCGCTGGTACTTGGCACCGTACAAGAAAGCACGTTCTGCATACTTGATGGGGATGTAAACCCAGATGTCCGACTTGCCAGAGCGCACCTTCTGGAATTCTTCGGCCTTGGGCAAGGCCGGAGCGGCGCCGCCTTTGGCAGCGGCGAAAGCCGACATCTGTTGCCAATCGGCGGTTTTTTCAGCACCCGCAATGAAGGTTTTGTCCAGGTGCGCACAGCACAGCAGGGCCATTCCGCGGCGCAGGTTTTGCGCTTCTACAGAGCTGGAAGTCGAGGTCGTGACTTTTTCATAAGCCTGCTTCGCACGCTTTTTCAAAACCTCTGACTCATCGGCACTCTTGAACAGCGAAAACATAGAAAAACTGTGGTGTAGAAGAAAACTGGGCTCATGCCCTGTGCAAAGAGGCATGCCTATGACCATGCCCAAGTGGGCAATCACGTCCCACAGGACACCTACATTTTAAACATTTTCATCAAAAATAAACTATTTGGGATTTGAAAATTGTTTTAATCTCAAAAAATGCGGTTCATCGGCAAGAATTTGCCGCTTTTTTCAATCATCGGCTCAAGTTTGCCGCAGTGATGCCGAATCGAGATGACGATGCCCCTTTTTGATCAGCCGCTGCTGCGGTTGTTCATGTCAGTCCTGTCGGCGGGGGCCTTGAACAGAGGATCCATCATGAGCAACGACATCAGTGCCACCCGTCCGACCCCGACCACGGCCCCCATGCCCCCTGGTCTCAGTGTCCAGGCCGAAAAAGCCCAACGCCCACCGGCGGTGGATTCGCCCAAGCCTGCCGTCGCACCCCAACCCGATCCCCATGAGGCACGCCGCACTCTGGAAGAGGCCACCGAGCGTCTGAACAAGGAAATGCGTCGCAACAGCCGAGACCTGAGCTTCAGTGTCGACGATGTGGCCAACAAGGTGGTGGTGACTGTGAAGAACCGCGACGGGGAAGTGGTGCGTCAGATTCCCAATGAAGTGGTGCTGCGTGTGGCCCACAGCCTGGAAGACATGAAGGGCTTGCTGCAGGACGAAAAGTCCTGAAGTTTGCAAAAAAATTGCAGTGCCCGCTAAAGCTTGAACCACAGCTTCCGAATCACACAGTAACAGAGATTCACATCCGGGTTTCTGTACCAAACAGGCAGGTCCTACTCCCTTCGGGTTCCTGCCAACCTTTTGAAATCTCTCTTCAAGGAGTAAGACCATGTCAGTGATCAATACCAACGTGAAATCTCTGGTTGCTCAGAATGCTTTGACTGTGAACAACCGCAGTCTGAGCAAGGCGATGGAGCAACTTTCTACCGGCAAACGCATCAACACTGCAGCCGATGACGCTGCCGGCCTGGCCATTTCCAACAAAATGACAGCCCAAGTCCGCGGCCTGAACCAAGCGATTCGCAATGCCAACGACGGCATTTCCATGATCCAGACGGCAGAAGGTGCTACCCAGGAAATCACCAACATGCTGCAACGCATGCGTGAATTGGCTGTTCAAGCGGCCAACGACACCAACACCGACACCGACCGCGGCTCCTTGGACGCCGAGTTCGAACAGCTCTCTGAAGAAATCAACCGCATCGCTGAAATGACCCAATTCAACACGAAAGACGTGTTGGCAGGTGGTACAGGCGGTTCGGACCAAACCATGGTTTTCCATGTGGGTGCCAATGCCAGCCAGACGATTGAAGTCACCTTCAAAAACCTGACGACTGCATCCAGTGCAACTTTGTCTAGCGTGGCATGGGGCAGTGGTTCCTCTGGCTTCAACATTTCCACCCAGTCCAGGGCCAATTCGGCGATCAGCACGATCGACGATGCGATCGCCGCAGTGGACGAATTCCGCGCCGATCTGGGTGCCAAGGTCAACCGCCTGAACTACGCCGCAGACAATTTGACCAACGTCTCTCAGAACACCGCCGCCTCGCGCAGCCGGATTCTGGATGCCGACTATGCCCTCGCCACCACAGAACTGGCACGGACGCAGATCATCCAGCAAGCCGCAACGGCCATGTTGGCACAAGCCAACCAGGCACCACAGTCTGTTTTGTCTCTCCTGCGTTAATGACCCCTGAGTCGATGGCCTGCCAGCCATCGGCTCTTCATTGGAGTTCATCATGACCGCTCAAGCCCAACGCACCGTGTTGACCTATGGCACGTTTGACCTGTTTCACCCAGGTCATGTTCAATTGCTCAAACGTGCGCGCGCGTTGGGAACACGCCTCGTTGTCGGACTTTCGACCGACGAATTCAACGCGCTGAAGGGCAAAAAATCGGTCATGTGCTACGAGGACCGCAAGGCGGTGCTCGAAGCTTGCCGCTATGTGGACGAGGTCTTCGCCGAGGACGACTGGGATCAGAAGGTCGCCGATGCCATCCGCACCGGCGCCGACGTGTTCGTGATGGGCGATGACTGGCTGGGCAAGTTCGACTTCATGGGCGAACATTGCCAAGTGGTTTACCTGGCCCGCACACCAGAGGTCTCTTCCACCGAGATCAAGCAACGCATGCGCGATGAACGGACAGCATTGACATTGGTCTGACAGGTCCCTTGGTCACCTCAGAGCCCGCTCATGTGAGCGGGCTTTTTTGTTGGCCCAAAATTTGCTTAAAGGGGTCATGTCGTTAATTCGACGCCACACCAACCCTTTCAGGACCACCACCATGCGCCGGTCAAGCACAGTGTCCATTTTGTCGAGCACTCAGACGGGGCATCCGCCCATCACCGTCACCCAGCCGCATTTACCCCCGTTGGAGGAATTCCTCCCCTATCTGGAAAAAATATGGAATTCCAAGGTGCTGACCAATGGTGGTCCGTTCCATAAGCAGTTTGAAAGTGCTTTGGCAGATTATCTGGGCGTTCCCCATGTCAGCCTGTTCACGAATGCAACGATCGCACTGGTCACTGCGCTTCAAGCTCTGAGGATTTCGGGTGAGGTCATCACCACCCCCTATTCATTTGTGGCCACGGCACATTCATTGTTGTGGAATGGCATCAAGCCTGTTTTTGTGGACATCGATCCCCACACCTACAACATGGATCCCCAAAAGATCGAAGCGGCCATCACACCGAACACCACCGCGATCATGCCGGTCCATTGCTATGGTCGTCCTTGCGACACGGAAGCGATTCAGCGCATTGCTGATGATTACAACCTCAAGATCATTTACGACGCGGCCCACGCCTTTGGTGTCCAGCACCATGGTCAAAGCGTCCTCAACGCAGGCGACATGTCGATTTTGAGTTTTCATGCCACCAAAGTATTCAATACATTTGAAGGCGGGGCCATCATCTGCCAGGATGCGCGCACCAAACAGCACATCGACCACCTGAAAAACTTTGGTTTTGTCAACGAAGTCACCGTCGTGGCCGCCGGCATCAACGGCAAGATGAGTGAATTCAATGCGGCCCTGGGTTTGCTGCAACTGAAGCACATGCCTGCGGTGCTCGAGCGTCGCGCTCAGATCGATGCGATTTACCGTGACCGCCTAGGTCAGGTCGATGGTGTCGAAGTTCCGCAGTGGCCGGCGCATGACCGGCTGAACTGGTCGTACTTTCCAATCCGCATCAAGCCCCACTTTGGGCTCAGTCGCGATGAACTCTATGAAGAGCTCAAACGCTTGGGGATTGCCGGTCGGCGCTATTTCTACCCGCTGATCAGCGAATTTCCCATGTACCGGGGATTGCCATCGGCGCAGATGTCAATGCTGCCCCACGCCACCGAAGCTTCGCGTGAGGTGATTTGTTTGCCTCAATACCCGGGGCTGCAGGATGCCGATGTGCATCGGGTGTGTGACAGCATCGAAGCAGCGGCAACCCAGGTGAAGGCCATGCCTCTGGCAGCCTGATCAACCCAGCACAAGCCGGTCAAGATCGTGATCAACCCTGGAATTCCTTTGCCCCGCCACGCCATTGTCACTGGCGCCGCCGGTGCCATAGGCCGAGCCATGGTGGAAGCCTTCAAGAGTGCAGGGTATGTGGTCTGCGGTTTGGACTGCGTTGAAGTTGACAAGACACCAGCAGACCACACGATCCAAGCCGACTTGAACCAAATGGTCAATGACCCCCGTTCAAGGCAAAGGGTGATGGACGACATCCGGGCCTGGCTTGGCCACCACACGCTGGATGTGCTGGTGAACAACGCGGCCTACCAGCATGTGAATCACACCCACCCCATGCCGGTGGACGAGTTGTCACGGTCGTACAGCATCAATGTGATTGCGCCCTACCTGTTGATCACGGAGTTGGCCGATGTCATGACACCAGGTTGGGCCAGCGTGGTGAACATCGGCAGCGTGCACAGCCGTCTGACCAAGCCCGGGTTTGTCGCTTATGCCACCACCAAAGCCGCATTGGCGGCGTTGACCCGGGGTTTGGCACTGGATTACGGAGACCGTTTGCGCATCAACTGCATTGAGCCGGCATCGGTGGCAACGCCGATGCTGCTCGATGGTTTCAAGGCGTGCCCAGAGAAAAAAGCGACCCTGGAAGACCACCATCCCCAAAAACGAATTGGCACACCCGCCGAAATCGCAGCCATTGCTTTGGCATTGTCATCGGGCGATGTCCGTTTTCTGCACGGTGCTTGCATCGACATGAGCGGCGGCATTGCCAGCCGCTTGCACGATCCAGCTTAAGGCGCAAAACTGCATCTTGATCCATGTGGATACAACACAGTCCCCAACGCCAACAGCTTGCACAACCGACTGTTGCTCTAGCCTGCAGGCCGCTGCTTGATCTGAAGACAACGCTGGGCGAGGGTCTGCTGTGGGACGCACAGCGTGGTCGACTGCTCATGACCGACATCGTCCATGGCCAACTTCTGGACATCGATATCGATACGGGAGTCAGCCAAAATTGGACATTTGACGAGCCCCTGGCCTGGGTATTGAAGACCCAACGACCGGGCACCTATTTGCTGGGTATGGGCTCTGGCATTGCCCGGTTTGAGATTGACCAGCCCCAACACCTGCATTGGATCAACCGGGAATTTCCCGGTCACCGCTCACACCGACTGAACGATGCTTGTGTGGATGCTCGGGGCTTGGTCTGGTTGGGCAGCATGAACAGCGCCCGGCCTTTGGCAACAGATGGACAACTGGCCAGTTTTTCCCCGCAACAAGGCATGCGGATTCATGACCAGCATTTCACCGTCACCAACGGCCCTGTGATATCGGGCAATGGTCAACACCTGTACCTCAATGACACACTTCAAGGAAAGGTGTACCGCTACAGCTTGTCTGCCGATGGAACCACTCTCAGCGATCGTCAGATTTTTGCCCAGTTTGAGAGCGCACAAGGGTATCCGGATGGCATGTGTTTTGACAGCCGGGGACATTTGTGGGTGGCACTGTGGGGAGCGGCGTCGGTCGTCGAGATCAACCCTGAAGGCATCGTGGTTCGCCAAGTGGCTGTCCCTGCCAAGAACGTGACCAATGTGTGTTTCGGTGGGCCAAGACTGGACCGCATGATCGTCTCGACCGCCGCCATGGACATGAGTTCTGAGGAAAACCGGCAATACCCCAAGGCCGGTGGTTTGTTCGAAATCCTGGACCACGGCTGTGTAGGTCTGCCCACCTATTCTGTGAATATGGACGCCCCATGGACCTGATTTCTGTTGTAGTCCCAATCTATAACCTTGATGCTTATCTGTACCAATGTGTCAGCAGCATCGTGGGGCAAACCTATCGCCATCTGGAAATCATCCTGGTGGACGATGGATCCACCGACAACGCACTGGAAATATGCGAGTACTTTCGCAAGATGGACCAGCGCATCAAGGTGATTGCGCAGCCCAACAGCGGACTGGTGTCCGCCCGCAAAGCCGGGCTGAATGCGGCCACGGGCGAGTATGTTTTTTATGTCGATGGCGACGACTGGATTGAGCCAGACTGCCTGACGCACTACCATCGCCTGGCCGTGACAAACGGTGCCGACATGGTGATTGGCGATTACAAACGCGAGTTTTTGGGCAACTTCTTGACCGTTCGCAATGCCATTGCTCCTGGCGTCTACGACAGACGTCGCATCGAGCAGGAGGTGTTCCCAGCCATGATCAGCCAGGGTCCGTTTTTCAGCCATGGGCTGAAAACCTATTCCTGGGGAAAGCTGTACAGGCGCAGACTGATCCTGGATCTGCAAAACCAGGTTCCAGAGTCGGTCATGGTCGCGGAGGACGCAGCCCTGATCTATCCAGCCATTGCGCGCAGTCAAACCATCGTCATCGGTGACATGGCTTTGTGCAACTACCGCCAGCGGCCCAATTCCATCCTCAAATCCACCCATTTTGACCAACGGGAAACAGAGCGCATCGCCACAGCTTTTCGCTACCTGGCCACAGCCTTGCACAGCAAGAACTCGCCTTATGGCTTTGAATCACAGCTGCAGGCGTATTTCGCGGCCATCGTCACCATCCGCTCTGGCGCCTTCCTGAGCAAGCAGGATCTGTACGACACGTTTGAAGTGTTCGGAACGTTGGTACCGGGCGCGCGTCTGGCTGTCTACAACTCGGGCTCGTTTGGACAGCATGTGTACAGACACCTGCAAAACAACCCTGCGTTTTCCGTGGTGGGCTGGTACGACAAGGACCATCGCGAAAACAAGATCCTTCGCATGCCGGTGGATGACCCCGACACCTTGATCGGTGTGGAATTCGACCATCTGCTTGTGCCATCGTTTGATCCAGCCTTGCTGGATGAAGTGAAAACGCTTTTTACCAAACTGGGACTGAGTCCATCAAAGCTGCGTCCTGTATCGCTCGACAGCAGCCGACTTGACGCGTTCATTCGAGCCGCAGGCTATGACTCAGTGACCTTTGAATGCTTGAAGGAAGGCGTACACCCATGAGCCAGGTCAATTCCCAAAAAATCGCCATCCTGGGTGGCAATCCCGAAACGGGCGCACTGGTCCAAGTGGCCAACAGCCTCGGCTTGCACACCGTGGTGCTGGACCCCTACCCCCACTCACCCGCCAAACGTCATGCAGCGTCATCCCACAACATCGACGTCACCGATCTCGAAGCCGTCGATCGGGTGATCCAGGATGAGCACATCTCGGGTGTGCTGGTGGGTGTTGCCGACCCTTTGGTGCCCTACTATCAGAAAATCTGCGAACGCAACCAGATGTTCTGTTATGCGACTGCAAGCATCATCCATGCACTGACTTCGAAATCCAATTTCGCGCAAGCCTGTATCGCCCACCGCCTGAATGTCACCCCCTGTTTTACAGTGAATCTGCAATCAGCCGAGGAAGTGGACAGGCTGGACTACCCCGTGGTGGTCAAGCCTGTGGATGCCGGAGCAGGTGTGGGGATTTCGGTATGCCGTAACCCCTCTGAGTTGCGCGCCGGTGTCGCCAAAGCCCTGGGCGTTTCCATCAGCAAAGCGATTTTGATCGAAAAGTTGATGGACTGTGACGACATGTTCGTTTACTACACCTTTGTTGACGGTGTGGCCCATCTGTCGGCGCTGGCAGATCGACACAAGACCGACAAGCAGGGGCAGTTCAGTTCGGTGTGCATTGCTGCTGAGTACCCCAGCCGCCATGCCGGCAGATTTATGCAGGAAGTGCATCCGAAGCTGGTGAACATGTTTGAGACCTTGGGCATCCGCAACGGCGTGCTGTGCATCCAGTTCTTTGTCGATGACGCCAAGTTCTACGCTTATGACCCGGGTTTTCGACTGCAAGGAGAAGCCCCTCATCTTTATTTGAAACATTTCAACCGCTTCGACCACCGGGAAATGTTGCTGAACTTCGCCATGACTGGACGGATGTGGTCTGGAGATTTCCACCAAGTCAATGACGCAGGCTTCAAAGGTCAATATGCGACCACTGTTTGGGTGCTGCTGAAAGCGGGTCAAATCGGTGCTGTACGCGGTCTGGACGCCATCCGCGCGCACCCGAATGTGATCGAAGTGTTACAGCGGTTTCAACCCACAGATGTGGTGACACCCGAGATGGTCGGAACCGAACGACAGGTATTCACCCGCATTTACACCGTCGCAGAATCTCTTGATGCGTCTCGAGACGTGCTGCGATTCATCCACGAAACCCTGTCTGTAGAAGACGTCTCAGGAGCAGACATGGTGTTGGATCACTACCAAAGAGGAACCCCATGATGAGCCGCGACATCTTCACCTATGGCAAGCGCACCGCTGTGGTGACCGGAGGATCCAGGAACATCGGCTTGGCGATCGCTGAAAAATTTCTCTGCGCTGGCTTGCAGGTGGCCATTGTCAGTGCAAGCGCTCAGCGTCTCAAGGCGGCACAAGAACAGCTGCAAAGCATGGGACACACGCTGTCAGCATGGCAATGCGATGTATCCGATGTGAGCCAGTTGCCTAAAACGCTGGAGGAGATTCATGCGCACCATGGATCGATCGATATCTTGGTCAATTGCGCAGGCATCCTGGATCTGAGTGAGGTCGAGGACACGACCGAAGAGATGTGGGACGCCGTGCTCGACATCAATCTGAAAGGCACTTTTTTCATGACGCAAAAGTGCCTGCCTTACCTGAAAGCAGGCACCGATGCCCGGATCATCAACATCGCCTCCAACGCGGGACGCATGGGCGGTTATGCCAATGCCATGTCGTACACGGCCTCCAAAGGCGGCATGATTTCCCTGACCTATGGTCTGGCGCGGCGACTTGCGCCATTTGGCATCACGGTCAATTGCGTGGCACCCGGCACGATCGAGTCAGACATGTCACGCATGCGTGACCCCCAATCACACCAGAAACTGCTGGAAAAATTCCCCATCGGTCGCATCGGCACAGCCAATGAAGTCGCCAGTGCGGTGTGTTACTTCGCCAGCCGCGAGTCTGGTTTCTCCACGGGTGCCGTGCTGGACGTCAATGGCGGCATGTTCATGGGCTAAACACAGGACAACTGAATATGAAAATTTTTGATTTGACGGGCCAACGTGCCCTCGTGGTGGGCGGCGCAGGTGATCTTGGCGCAGCCATGCTGGAAGGCTTGCTGGAAGCAGGCGCTCGTGCGGTGGCCGTGGACATCGCGCCCAAGGTGACCACCATGGCTTCATCGCTGCGGGAGCTCGGCCACGATGCCCATGGCTTGCAGGTAGACATCCGTGATCGCCAAGCCATCAAAGACTCTGTCCAGCAAGCGCAGACACTTTTGGGTGGTCCGATCGATATTCTGGTCAATGCCGTCGGCATTCAAAGAAGAGCGCCCAGTGAGCGTTTCTCCGAGCAGGATTGGGACGATGTGCTGTCGGTCAATCTGACGGCTGGATTTCTTTACTCACAGCAGGTGGCACCCGGCATGATGGCCCAAGGGCGCGGCAAGATCATTCATGTGTCGTCCATCATGAGCCAGTTTGGCGGTATCACCATCCCAGCCTACGCGGCGTCCAAAGGCGGTCTGGCGCAGCTCACCAAGGCGCTGTCCAACGACTGGGCTGTCCATGGCATTTGTGTGAATGCGATTGCC
>JAIXXW010000054.1 GCA_027490555.1 Comamonadaceae bacterium
ATGGCACGCACGCTTTACGACAAGATCTGGGACGAACACGTCGTCCACACCGAAGAAGACGGCACCTGCGTCCTCTACATTGACCGCCATTTGGTGCACGAGGTCACCAGCCCCCAGGCCTTCGAAGGCCTGCGCCAAGCCGGCCGCAAGGTCTGGCGCGTCAGCTCGATCGTGGCCACCGCCGACCACAACACCCCCACCACCGGCTGGGAGCTGGGTTACGACGGCATCACCGACCCGATCAGCAAAGAGCAGATCACCACGCTTGACGCCAACATGAAGGAATACGGCGCTGCCGCTTTCTTCCCCTTCCTGTCCAAGCGCCAGGGCATCGTGCACGTCATCGGCCCGGAAAACGGCGCCACCCTGCCCGGCATGACCGTGGTCTGTGGCGATTCGCACACCTCCACCCACGGCGCTTTTGGCGCTCTGGCCCACGGCATCGGCACCTCCGAGGTCGAGCACGTCATGGCCACGCAAACCCTGTTGGCCAAAAAAGCCAAGAACATGCTGGTCAAGGTCGAAGGCACGCTGGCCAAGGGCCTCACGGGCAAAGACATCGTGCTGGCCATCATCGGCAAGATCGGCACGGCCGGCGGCACCGGCTACACCATCGAATTCGCAGGCTCGGCCATCCGTGCGCTCAGCATGGAAGGCCGTATGACGGTGTGCAACATGGCGATTGAAGCCGGCGCACGCGCAGGCCTGGTCGCGGTGGACGAGAAAACCATCGAGTACGTCAAGGGCCGTTTGCTCTCCCCCACCGGCGTGGAATGGGACCAGGCCGTGGCCTATTGGAAAACCTTGCAGTCCGACCCCGGCGCCCATTTTGATGCGGTGGTCGAGCTGGACGCCAGCAACATCGTGCCGCAGGTCACCTGGGGCACCTCGCCCGAGATGGTGCTGGGCATCGATGGCCGCACGCCCGACCCCGACAAGGAAAAGGACGAGGTCAAGCGCGACGCCATCGAACGCGCCTTGACCTACATGGGCCTGCAGCCCGGCAAGGCGCTTTCCGACATCACCATCGACAAGGTCTTCATCGGCTCGTGCACCAACAGCCGCATCGAAGACATGCGCGAGGCCGCAGCCCTGGTCAAAAAACTCGGTCAAAAAGTCGCCAAGAACGTCAAGCTGGCGATGGTGGTGCCCGGCTCGGGCCTGGTCAAGGAGCAGGCCGAACGCGAAGGCCTGCACGAGATCTTCAAGGCCGCAGGTTTTGAATGGCGCGAACCCGGTTGCTCCATGTGCCTGGCCATGAACGCCGACCGTCTGGAGCCCGGCGAGCGCTGCGCATCGACGTCCAACCGCAACTTCGAAGGCCGTCAGGGCGCGGGTGGCCGCACCCACCTGGTCAGCCCCGCCATGGCCGCGGCTGCGGCCGTGCACGGCCACTTTGTTGACATCCGCAAATTCGCCTGAAGCGGCCGAGGAAACCCAGCATGCAGAAATTCACCCTCCTCCAAGGCATCGTGGCCCCCATGGACCGCGCCAACGTGGACACCGACGCCATCATCCCCAAGCAATTCCTCAAGTCGATCCGCAAAACCGGTTTTGGCCCCAACCTGTTTGACGAATGGCGCTACCTGGACCAACCCGGCCAGCCGGGCGTGCCCGAAAGCCAGCGCAAGCCCAACCCCGACTTCGTGCTGAACCAGCCACGCTACAAAGGGGCCAGCATCCTGCTGGCCCGCAAGAACTTTGGTTGCGGCTCTTCGCGCGAACACGCGCCCTGGGCCATTGACCAATATGGCTTTCGCTGCGTGATCGCGCCCAGCTTTGCCGACATCTTCTTCAACAACTGCTTCAAAAACGGTCTGCTCCCCATCGTGCTGCCCGAAGCCGTGGTGTCCCAGCTGTTCGACGAAGTGGCGGCCTTTCCCGGCTACGAGCTCACGGTCGATCTGGAGCGCCAGGTGGTGGTGCGCCCCCAAGGTCAGGAGATCCCGTTCGAGGTGCAGGCTTTCCGCAAATACTGCCTGCTCAACGGCCTGGACGACATCGGTCTGACTCTGCGCCACGCCGACAAGATCAAGGCCTATGAAGCCGAGCGCCTGGCCACCAAGCCCTGGCTGGCCCACACAGCGGTCAATGCCTGAGCCCCAAGATCCCACTGGAACCCCCCATGAAAATCGCAGTCCTCCCCGGTGATGGCATCGGCACCGAAATCGTCGCTGAAGCCGTCAAAGTCCTGAACGCGCTCGACCTGAAATTCGAAATGGAAACCGCCCTGGTCGGCGGCGCGGCTTACGACACCTTTGGCCACCCCCTGCCCGAAGCCACGCTCAAGCTGGCCATACAATCCGACGCTGTGCTGTTTGGCGCGGTGGGCGATTGGAAATACGACAAGCTCGACCGCCCCCTGCGCCCCGAGCAAGCGATTTTGGGCCTGCGCAAAAACATGGGCCTGTTCGCCAATTTCCGCCCTGCGATTTGCTACGAACAATTGGTCGGCGCCTCCAGCCTCAAGCCCGAGCTGATCTCCGGTCTGGACATCCTGATCATCCGCGAACTCACGGGCGACATCTACTTTGGCCA
>JAIXXW010000183.1 GCA_027490555.1 Comamonadaceae bacterium
CAAAATGATCGGTGTGCGCCTGGGCGGGCGCCTGCAGCACATGGACGACATCCTGCTGCACACCCAGGACGCGTTCAACCGTTTTGGGCCGGGTCTGACCGACAAGGACACGATGCTCAGGTCGCGCAGCGCGATGGCGGAATTGAACCCTGTGGTGATCTTGAACGCTGCGGGTGACCCGATCCTGTCGGTTCCGCCCAGCCTGGACAACCGGGATTATTCGGCGCTGATCGAGCGGGCAGCGACCGTGAACCCGACCGAGATTTTTTCCTTTGGCTGGGCAGAGGCGTCGGGCGCCGTCATGGCCCGGACATTGCCCTTGCAGTTCGAGGATGGCACCTTTGCAGGGGCCGTGGCGGTGCTGACCCCGACGAGCTGGATCGCCCAAGCCCTGAGCGAGCCGGCACAGGCTTATGGCTTGTCCATCCGGCTTTTGCTGGATGCCCAGCCGCTGGCGCATGATCAGGGTGTGCGCGACTGGACGCCACAGGCCGGCGCGGTGCGCGAGTTCGACGTGATGCCGGGCGAGTTGGTGCTGCAGGCGCGCTTGCAGCAAGATGAGTTGGACCGCCAATGGTGGGACAGCTTCAAGGCGATCGCGGTGGTGGTGAGCTTCAGCGGCATGGCCTTGCTGCTGGGGGCATTGTGGTTGCACCGCGCCGTGGTGCAGCAGATGCGCAGTGCCATCGCCGCCGAGATATCGGCCAAGGAAGCGCTGGTCAAGGCCCGTTTCCTGGCCAACATGAGCCACGAGTTGCGCACCCCGATGACCGGGGTGCTCGGTGCGGTGGAGCTGCTGCAGGACACCCAGCCCTCCGCAGCGCAGCGCAGCCTGTTGTCGCTCATCGAGAGCTCGGGGCGGCACCTGATGAACATCCTCAACGATGTGCTGGACGTCTCGCGCATGGATTTCAATGCGATGCAACTGGATTTGCAACCCGTTGCCTTGCTCCAGGTGCTCGAGGATGTGAGCCAGGTCCTGATGCCCAAAGCCCGCCTGCAGGGCATCGCGCTGTACGCGCACCTGGATGTCCAAGACAGCATGACCATGCGCATGGATGTCTTTCGGCTCACCCAGGTGCTCACCAATTTGCTGGGAAACGCCATCAAGTTCACCTTGACCGGCCACGTGGTCTTGCACGCATGGCTGCAGCCACAGGGCGAGCGGTTTTGCCTGAAGATCGAGTTGACCGATACCGGCATCGGGATTGACGCCCAGCAGATACAGACCTTGTTCCAGCCTTTTTCCCAAGCCGATCTGAGCACCAGCCGCCGCTTTGGTGGCAGCGGCTTGGGCCTGCTCATCTGCAAGCGCCTGGTGGAGTTGATGGGCGGGCAGATCGGGGTGGACAGCCGGCTGGGGCAGGGCAGCCGCTTCTGGGTTGAGATCCCGGTGGATGCGCAGGACGGGCCGCACAAGCCGCCTCAGCCGGCTGCGGCCAACACAGGCTTGCCAAGCCAAGTGCTGTTGTGTGTGAGCGATCCGCTGCTGCGCCAAAGTCTGCACATCCATTTGCATCGATTGGCTGTGGCGCCTGTGGTGTGCGACTTGGCGCAGGCCATGCACTCACCCCTGCGCTGCCTGATCGTGGATGGCGATGTGCCCTTGCAAGGGGCTGGCTGGGACCTGGGCGCCAAGCAGGTGTTGCGGGTGCGCAGCTGCGCCCAGAGCGTGCCGCCGAATGAGGCGGCCGTGGACAGTCAAGGCCATGCCGCGGTGCTGGTCGAGCCGATTCGCCGTGCCGATTTGGCAAACCTGTTGCGCCAACAGGGTGGGGTGATGGACCCCGCCCAGGTCCTGGACCGGCAGGATGCGCCTGCAGCGCCATCGACCACCTTGCAGGGGCTGAGTGTGCTGGTGGCGGAAGACAATCCGGTGACTCAGAAAATCCTGCAGATGTTCATGAAGAGCATGGGTTGCGATGCGGTGTTTGTTGAAAATGGCCAGCAGGCCATCGACGCGGCGCGCGAGCGCAGTTTCGATGTGGTGCTCATGGATTGCCACATGCCAGGCATCGATGGCTATGCGGCGGCCCGGATGATCCGGCAATCCTCGCTAGCTCAGGCGGGGCAAAGGCACCTGCCCATCATCGCCTTGACCGCGGCCACCATGCCCGAGGACGTGCGCCTGGCCATGGCGGCGGGCATGGACGAGGTGTGCAGCAAGCCGATCGACCGAAGGCTGCTGAGCGAGCGGCTGTCGTACTGGCGTCAGCAGCGGGAGCGGCCGGTGGAGGACCTGGCCTGATCCCCACCCGCATCACTTCTTGCCGTTGCCATCCAGTTTGTAGATGTGCGGGCCTTCGCCCACCGACAGCAGGCCGGTGTGGGCATAGATGCCCAGCTTGGCGCGGGTGTCGGTGATGTCCAGGTTGCGCATGGTCAGCTGGCCGATGCGGTCCAGCGGGCTGAACGGCGCGTCTTCCACCTTTTCCATGCTCAGACGCTCTGGCGCGTAGGTGAGGTTGGGCGACTCGGTGTTCAGGAGGCTGTAGTCGTTGCCACGGCGCAGCTCCAGCGTCACCGTGCCGGTCACGGCGCGGGCCACCCAGCGCTGGGCGGTTTCGCGCAGCATGATGGACTGCGGGTCGAACCAGCGGCCCTGGTAGAGCAGGCGGCCGAGCTTGAGGCCGTTGATGCGGTACTGCTCGATCGTGTCTTCGTTGTGGATGCCAGTGACCAGGCGCTCGTAGGCGATGTGCAAAAGCGCCATGCCGGGGGCTTCGTAGATGCCGCGGCTCTTGGCTTCGATGATGCGGTTTTCGATCTGGTCGCTCATGCCCAGGCCGTGGCGGCCGCCGATTGCGTTGGCTTGGAGGAACAGCTCGACCGGGTCGGCGTATTCCACGCCGTTCAGCGCCACGGGCATGCCTTCTTCAAAGCGCACCGACACTTCTTCGGCCTTGACCTCCACCTCGGGCTTCCAGAAGGCCACACCCATGATGGGG
>JAIXXW010000029.1 GCA_027490555.1 Comamonadaceae bacterium
AGCATGGCGATCACGCTTTGCTGTTCCTCGATCATCATGCCGCGCACGCCGCGTGCACTGCGACCCAGGGGGCGCACATCGTTTTCGTCAAAGCGCACCGCCTTGCCGCCATCGGAGAACAGCATCACATCGTGCTTTCCGTCGGTCAGGGCCGCGCCGATCAGGTAGTCGCCCTCGT
Source organism: Comamonadaceae bacterium (assembly GCA_027490555.1). Classification (GTDB taxonomy): domain Bacteria; phylum Pseudomonadota; class Gammaproteobacteria; order Burkholderiales; family Burkholderiaceae_C; genus Limnohabitans_A. The sequence continues at coordinate 179 of JAIXXW010000029.1, forward strand.
CCAGGTTCACGGCAATGATGCCTCCCTTGCGGGGGTTGCTGAATTCGTCCAGCGAGGTTTTCTTGACCGTGCCCATGGACGTGGCCATGAACACATAGCGGTTGTCCGGGAATGTGCGCGCCTCGCCCGTCAAGGCCAGCACCACATTGATTTTTTCACCCTCTTGCAAGGGGAACATGTTGACGATGGGGCGGCCGCGTGAACCGCGTGAGCCAGCGGGTACCTCCCAAACCTTGAGCCAATACAGGCGGCCCCGGTTGGAAAAGCACAGTAAATAGTCGTGGGTGTTGGCGATGAACAGCTGGTCGATCCAGTCGTCGTCTTTGGTGACAGCCGCCTGCTTGCCCCGGCCGCCACGTTTTTGCGAGCGGTATTCGCTCAGCGGCTGGCTCTTGATGTAGCCGCTGTGCGACAGCGTCACCACCATGTCGGTGGGGGTGATCAGGTCTTCGGTGGACAGGTCCTGTGCACTGTGCTCGATCTCGCTGCGGCGGGCACCGATCTTGGTCTGGCCGAATTCCTGGCGCACGGTGCCCAGTTCGTCCCCGATGATGGTGGAGACGCGTTCGGGCTTGGCCAGGATGTCCAGCAGGTCTTCGATTTCTGCCATGACCTCTTTGTATTCGGCCACGATCTTGTCTTGCTCCAGGCCGGTCAGGCGCTGCAGGCGCATCTGCAGGATTTCCTGGGCCTGGGTGTCGGACAGGCGGTACAGGCCGTCCTGGCCCAAGCCGAATTCGCGCTCCAGACCTTCGGGCCGGTAGTCGTCGGCATTGACCACCGAGCCGTCGTCCCGGGCACGGGTCAGCATGGTGCGCACCATCTGGCTGTCCCAGGCGCGGGTCATCAGCTCGGCTTTGGCCACCGGTGGCGTAGGCGCACCACGGATGATGGCGATGAAGTCATCGATGTTGGCCAGCGCCACGGCCAGGCCCTCCAGCACATGGCCGCGTTCGCGTGCCTTGCGCAGCTCGAAAACGGTGCGGCGTGTCACCACCTCGCGGCGGTGCTGCAGGAAAACCTCGATCAGGTCCTTCAGGTTGCACAGCTTGGGCTGCCCGTCGATCAGGGCCACCATGTTCATGCCAAAGGTGTCTTGCAGCTGCGTCTGTTTGTACAGGTTGTTCAGCACCACCTCGGGCACAGCGCCGCGCTTGAGCTCGATCACCAGGCGCATGCCGGACTTGTCGGACTCGTCCTGGATGTGGCTGATGTCCTCGATTTTCTTCTCGTGCACCAGTTCGGCCATGCGCTCTTGCAGGGTCTTTTTGTTGACCTGGTAGGGCAGCTCATCGACCACGATGCACTGGCGTTGACCTTTGTCGATGTCTTCAAAGTGGCACTTGGCCCGCATCACCACGCGGCCGCGGCCGGTGCGATAGCCTTCCTTGACGCCCGTCATGCCGTAGACGATGGCGCCTGTCGGAAAGTCGGGGGCCGGCACGATCTCCATCAGGTCGTCGACCGAGGCCTCGGGGTGGCGCAGCAAATGCAGGCAGGCGTCCACCACCTCGTTCAGGTTGTGTGGCGGGATGTTGGTGGCCATGCCCACGGCGATGCCACCGGAGCCGTTGATCAGCAGATTGGGCAGGCGCGAGGGCAGAACCAGGGGTTCTTTTTCCGAACCGTCGTAATTGGGACCGAAATCAACGGTTTCCTTGTCGATGTCGCCCAGCATTTCGTGGGCAATTTTGGCCAGACGGATTTCGGTGTAACGCATCGCCGCTGCGTTGTCGCCATCGACCGAGCCAAAGTTGCCCTGGCCATCGACCAGCATGTGGCGCATGGAAAAGTCCTGCGCCATGCGCACGATGGTGTCGTACACCGACTGGTCTCCGTGTGGGTGGTATTTGCCGATCACGTCACCCACGATACGGGCCGATTTCTTGTAAGGACGGTTCCAGTCGTTGTTCAGCTCGTGCATGGCGAACAGGACCCGGCGGTGCACCGGTTTCAAGCCGTCGCGCGCATCGGGCAGGGCGCGACCCACGATCACGCTCATTGCGTAATCGAGGTAGCTGCGCCGCATTTCCTCTTCCAGACTGATGGGCAGTGTTTCTTTGGCGAACTGGGTCATATAGAGAAGGGAAAGGTGACGCTGTGTAAACCGGCGATTTTAGTTGCAAGGCATTGTGGCGTCCATGCAACATTTGTGCTGCATTTGAATGAGAGCCATGTTGTCAGTCCGGCATTTGACAGACGAGGGCATGGTCTATGGCACAATAAAACGCAACGCACTTGATGACGGTCATTGGGTGCGTCCTTTTCACGCAGCGAGTCTGCGGCTTTATCCCTCAAGAGGAAGACCATGAAGAAACTGAACAAAGTGGCAATGTTGTTGGCCTCCGCAGCTCTCGCAACAGCCGCTGGCGCTCAAACCGTCGACAACTGGCGCACCACCGG
>JAIXXW010000148.1 GCA_027490555.1 Comamonadaceae bacterium
CATGACGACTTCGGTCTTGTTGGGCTGGCCGGGGAATTGCGCTTCGCGCTCGGACAACTGGTTGCGGATTTCCACCACCATGGCGTCGGTCATCATGGCGCGCAAGGCGTTGATGTCAGAACGGTCCCAGGCGTCTTGCAGGGTCACGAAATTGCGCTTGGCTGCCGAGACAAAGCCGTCGACATCGAAACCTTCTGGAATGCCCCAGGTCTGGGCGCCGTTCAAGTTGGCGCCAATGCCCGAACCGATCATGGAGCCGGTCGATTGGGATGCAGCAGCGCTGTCAAAACGTGTGTTTTGACCTTCCCAGGGGCGCGCAGAAGCGTCGTTGCCCACGTTGCTGGGGCTGTATTGTTTGAAGGTGGCGGGGTTCTCGGCCGAGGCGCCGGCGCCCTGGTAGGCCAGACCACCGTTTTGGGCGGCACCACCGCGACGGGCCCGCAGGACCATGCCGATCACCGCGACCACGGCCACACCGATGAGCAACGCCATCAGGATGTTGCCAAAGGCCTCACCCAAACCCAGCGAGCTGGCCAGCCAGGCCAGGCCCAGACCTGCGGCCAAACCACCCAGCATGGCGCCCCAAGGCTTCTTGGGGGCAGCGGCGGCTGGTGCGGGTGCTGCTGGCTTGGCGGCATTGGCAGGCGCAGCGTTTTGCGCGGGGGCTGCGGGGGTCTGGGGGGCTGCCTCACGCTTGGTGACTTGGTTGGATTGCTGCCCAACAGACTTGCCGCCACCCATGCGACGGGCCGCTTCAGCGTTCAGACTGCCCAGGGCCATCACGCCAGCGAGCATCAGGGTTACAAGTTTGTTGTTCATGGTGTCTCCAACTCCGGAAATTCAAATGCAAGGCATCAACATTTGATACCCAGGTGCAAGGCTACCACCCCTGCGGATAAATTGTGAAAATCCACGTGCCCAAATCCAGCATTTTTCATGAGGGTTTTCAGGTCCTCCTGGCCGGGGTGCATGCGGATGGACTCGGCCAGGTAGCGGTAGCTGTCGGCATCACCTGCCACCAGCTGACCCAGCCGGGGCAAGATCTTGAAGCTGTACCAGTCGTAGACCTTTTCCAGGGGTTGGGCCACCTTGGAAAATTCCAGCACCAGCAGTTTCCCGCCCGGCTTGAGGACGCGGCACATTTCCTTCAGGGCCACGTCCTTGTGCGTCATGTTGCGCAGGCCGAAGGCCACGCTGACGACGTTGAAATGCTGGTCGGGGAAAGGCAGCTTTTCGGCATCACACACCAGGGTGGGCAGCGCCAGGCCGTGGTCAACCAAACGGTCGCGCCCTGTGCTCAACATGGCTTCGTTGATGTCGGTGTGCACCACGCGGCCGGTGGCCCCCACTTTTTTGGCAAAAGCCATGGACAAATCGCCCGTGCCCCCCGCGATGTCGAGCACCTGATCGCCTTCCTGGAGGTTGGCCACCTGCACGGTGTAGGCCTTCCAGAGGCGGTGCAGGCCCATCGACATCAGGTCGTTCATCACGTCGTACTTGGACGCGACCGAGTCGAACACGCCGCGCACGTGCTTGGCTTTGTCTGTTTCGTCGACGGTTTTGAATCCGAAATGGGTGGTGCTCATGCCGGTGTTCTCAATGCTTGTGGCCGCAACTGCCGCCTGCCGAGGCCTCGACCATGGGCGCATCGCGGCTGGTGCCAGCCGCTCTCAAGCGCTCTTCGTACTGCTGCCACAAAGCGTCTTGCTGGTCGCCCAGGAAGTACAGGTACTCCCAGGTGAACAGGCCCGACTGATGGCCATCGGAGAACGTGGGCTTGACCGCGTAATTGCCCACCGGTTCGATCTCGACAATCGTGACCTCGCGCTTGCCGGTCTGCAGCACTTCCTGGCCGGGGCCATGGCCTTGCACCTCGGCCGAAGGCGAGTACACGCGCATCAACTCGAAGGGGATGCGGAAATGCGCGCCGTCGGCAAAACCGATTTCCAGCACCCGGGTCTGGCCATGCACGGTCAGTGACTCGGGGTGGGGCATGTCTTTTTTCAATCCGGCCATGGTGTGCTTTCGAAATGTTGTGGCGCAGCGGCTCAGACCAGCACCCGCTCGATGCCCCCGGCATTGGCCGCGCTGACGTACTCGGGCATCCAGTTCTCGCCCAGGATGTGTTTGGCCATCTCGACCACGATGTAGTCGGCTTCGAGCAGGCCGTTTTGCAGATCGTCACCGTAGCGCGACAGGCCTTGCAGGCAGCTGGGGCAGCTGGTCAGGATCTTCACATTGTCCTGGGCGCCCAAGGCACCGCTGGCACGCAAGGCCGATTCGCCCTTGCGGATTTCCTCTTCTTTGCGGAAACGCACCTGGGTCGAGATGTCGGGGCGGGTGACGCCCAAGGTGCCCGACTCGCCGCAGCAACGCTTGCTCTCGAGCACCTTATCGCCCATCAAGGCCTTGACGGTCTTCATGGGTTCTTGCTGCTTCATGGGGGTGTGACAAGGGTCGTGGTAGAGGTAGGCACCGCCGGACTCGAGCTTCAAGCCTTTTTCCAGCAAGAACTCGTGGATGTCGACGATGCGGCAGCCGGGGAATATCTTGTCGAACTCGTAGCCTTGCAACTGGTCGTAGCAGGTGCCGCAGCTGACCACCACGGTCTTGATGTCCAGGTAGTTGAGCGTGTTGGCGACCCGGTGGAACAGCACGCGGTTGTCGGTGATGATTTTCTCGGCCTTGTCAAACTGGCCCGAGCCTTTTTGCGGGTAGCCGCAGCACAGGTAGCCCGGCGGCAGCACGGTCTGCACACCTGCGTGCCAGAGCATGGCCTGGGTGGCCAGGCCCACCTGGCTGAACAGGCGCTCGGAGCCGCAGCCGGGGAAGTAGAACACCGCCTCGGTTTCGGATGTGGTGGTCTTGGGGTCGCGGATGATCGGGACGTAGTCGTTGTTTTCGATGTCTAACAAGGCACGCGCGGTTTTCTTGGGCAAGTTGCCGGGCATCTTCTTGTTGATGAAGTGGATCACCTGCTCCTTGATCGGCGCGGCCCCCACGGTGGCCGGTGGTGCGCTGGTCTGCTTGCGGGCCACGCCCTTGAGCAAGCCGGCCACAAAGCGCTGCGCCTTCATGCCCACGCCCACCATGGCGGCGCGCGCCAGCTTGATGGTTTCGGGGTTGGTGGCGTTGAGCATGAACATGGCCGCCGCATTGCCCGGGCGGAAGCTCTTTTGCCCCATCTTGCGCAGCAGGTTGCGCATGTTCATGGTGACATCGCCAAAATCGATGTTCACCGGGCATGGCGTCAGGCACTTGTGGCAGACGGTGCAGTGGTCGGCCACGTCTTCGAACTCTTGCCAGTGCTTGACCGAGATGCCGCGACGGGTTTGCTCTTCGTACAAGAAGGCTTCGACCAGCAAGGAAGTCGCCAGGATCTTGTTGCGTGGGCTGTACAGCAAATTGGCGCGCGGCACATGCGTGGCGCAAACCGGTTTGCATTTGCCGCAGCGCAGGCAGTCCTTGACGCTGTCGGCAATGGCGCCAATGTCCGACTGCTGCATGATCAGCGATTCGTGGCCCATCAGGCCAAAGCTGGGGGTGTAGGCGTGCGTCAAATCGGCCGCGTGCACATCGTCGCCCAGGCCGGTCAGGGCCGCGCCGCGCAGCAGCTTGCCCTTGTTGAAGCGGCCTTGCGGGTCGACTTTGGCTTTGTAGGCGGTGAAGTTGGCCAGCTCGGCGTCGGTCAAAAACTCCAGCTTGGTGATGCCAATGCCGTGCTCGCCCGAGATCACGCCATCCAGGCTGCGGGCCAGCACCATGATGCGGGCCACCGCTTCGTGCGCGGTCTGCAGCATCTCGTAATTGTCGGAGTTGACCGGGATGTTGGTGTGCACATTGCCGTCACCGGCGTGCATGTGCAGCGCCACCCACACGCGGCCCTTGAGCACGCGCTGGTGGATGGCGATGACCTCGTTCAGGATGGGCTGGAAGGCCGAACCCGAGAAAATGTTCTCGAAGGCCGGACGGATTTGCGTCTTCCAGCTGGCCCGCAAGCTGTGGTCCTGCAACTGCGGGAACAACTCGTCCACCTGCGTCAGCCAGCCTTGCCACTGGGCACGCACCTCGCGCACCACGGCCAGGGCTTGCGCCACGCGGTCTTCCAGCAGCTCGGCCGAGGCGATCTCGTTGGCATCGCCTTGCTTGCCCAGCGGCAGGTTGCCCCGCTCCAAGAAAGCTTCGATTTCGCGGCACAGCTTGAGCTTGTTGCGCAGGCTCAGTTCGATGTTGATGCGCTCGATGCCGTCGGTGTATTCGGCCATGCGCGGCAGCGGGATGACCACGTCTTCATTGACCTTGAAGGCGTTGGTGTGGCGCGAAATGGCGGCGGTCTTCTTGCGGTCCAGCCAGAATTTCTTGCGCGCTTCCGGGCTGATGGCGATGAAGCCTTCGCCGCTGCGCGAATTGGCGATGCGCACGATCTCGCTGGTCGCCTTGGCCACGTCGTCGGCGTTGTCACCGGCGATGTCGCCGATGAGCACCATTTTGGGAAAGCCCCCGCGCTTGGACTTGGTGGAATAACCCACCGCCCTGAGGTAGCGGTCGTCCAGGTGCTCCAGGCCCGCCATCACCGTGCCGGTGCGCTTTTGCTCGGCGAACATGAAGTCCTTGATCTCGACAATGCTGGGCACCGCATGGCGCGCATGGCCGAAGAACTCCAGACACACCGTGCGGGTGTGCGTGGGCATGCGGTGCACCACCCAGCGGGCGCTGGTGATGAGGCCGTCGCAGCCTTCTTTTTGCACGCCGGGCAGGCCGCTCAAGAACTTGTCGGTCACGTCCTTGCCCAGGCCTTCCTTGCGGAAGGTCTTGCCCGGGATCACCAGGGTTTCGGTGCGGATCAGGGTTTTGCCATCGGCCTTGAAATAGCGCAGCTCAAACGTGGCCACCTCGGCGTCGTGGATCTTGCCCATGTTGTGGTCCATGCGGACCACATCCAGCCACTCGGCATCGGGGGTGACCATGCGCCAGCTGACCAGGTTGTCGAGCGCGGTGCCCCACAAAACGGCTTTTTTGCCGCCCGCGTTCATGGCGATGTTGCCACCCACACAGCTGGCTTCGGCCGATGTCGGGTCGACCGCAAAGACATACCCTGCGCGCTCGGCCGCATCGGCCACGCGCTGGGTGACCACACCGGCTTCGGTGTAAATGGTCGGGATCTTGTGCGCGATGCCGGGCAGGTCGACCATCTCGACCTCGCTGATGGCTTCGAGCTTTTCGGTGTTGATGACCGCGCTCTTCCAGGTCAAGGGGATCGCACCGCCGGTGTAGCCGGTGCCGCCCCCGCGCGGCACGATGGTCAGGCCCAGTTCAATGCAACCTTTGACCAGCCCGGCCATTTCGGCCTCGGTGTCCGGGGTCAGCACCACAAACGGGTACTCCACACGCCAGTCGGTCGCGTCGGTCACATGGCTGACCCGGGACAGCCCATCGAATTTGATGTTGTCCTTGGCCGTGAGGCGGCCCAGGGTCTTTTGCACCTGGCTGCGCAGGCGGGCCATGCGCGCAAAACGCTCACTGAACTGGGTCACCGCCTGGGTCGCCTTGTCCAGCAATTGACCGACCAATAGGTCACGGGCAG
>JAIXXW010000057.1 GCA_027490555.1 Comamonadaceae bacterium
ACCGGGTGGTCCAGGTTGTTCAGGAAGATGCGGATGATCTCGCCAAAGCCCAGCGTCACGATGGCCAGGTAATCCCCGCGCAATTTGAGCGTGGGCGCCCCCAGCAGCATGCCGAACAAGCCCGCCAGGGCCACGGCCAACGGCAAGATGAGCCAGATGGACATGTGCAGGCCTTGCGGGAACAGGGTGGCCAGGTCACTGAAGGTGTTGACCAGGTGGGGCGAGGACAGCAATCCGTACATGTAGGCGCCCACGGCAAAAAATGCCACATAGCCCAGGTCCAGCAAACCCGCATAACCCACCACAATGTTCAGACCGATGGCCAGCAGGATGTAGAGCAAGGCCATGTCGGCAATGCGCACCCAGGCGTTGCCAAAGGATTGCAGCATCAGCGGCAGGATCAGCAGACCCAGGCCGATCAGGGTGTATTGGAGTGTCTTGTTGTTGCGCATGTGGACCCCCCTCAAGCGCGGTCAGCCACACGCTCACCCATCAGGCCCGAGGGGCGCAGGGTCAGCACGATGATGAGCACGATGAACGCAAAAATGTCGGTGTAGTGGCTGCCCAGGACACCGCCGGTGAGCTTGCCGATGTAGCCCGAGCCAATGGCCTCGATCAGGCCCAGCAAGATGCCACCAATGACCGCCCCGGCCAGGTTGCCAATGCCGCCAAACACCGCAGCGGTGAAGGCCTTGAGACCGGGCAGGAAACCCATGTGGTGCTGCGCGGTGCCGTAGTTGGAGGCGTACATCACGCCCGCGATCGCTGCCAAGATGGCGCCGATGACAAAGGTGGCCGAGATCACCACATCGGGCTTGACGCCCATCAGGGCCGCCACGCGCGGGTTTTCCGAGGTGGCGCGCATGGCGCGCCCAAGCCGGGTGTAGTTGACCAGCCACATCAGCACCGCCAGCGAGACGGCGGTGACGCCCAGGATCATGATTTGGGTGGGTGTGATGACCACGCCCCCCATGTTGATCGGGGTGCTGGACAGCAAGGTGGGGTAAGCCTTGTAGTTGGGCTTCCAGATGATCATGGCCAGGGTCTGCAGCAAGATGCTCATGCCGATCGCGGTGATCAAGGGGGCCAGCTTGGGGCTGTTGCGCAGGGGCCGGTAGGCGACTTTTTCGATCGTGAAGTTCAGCACCGCAGCCACCACGCAGGCGATCAGGGTGGCCAGGATCAGGATCACCCAGCCGGGGGAGCCGGGCATGGCGTCTTGCATCATGCCGATCATGGACCAGCTGGTCAGCGCGCCCACCATCAACACTTCGCCGTGCGCAAAATTGATCAGGTTGATGATGCCGTACACCATGGTGTAGCCCAGGGCCACCAGGGCGTACATGCTGCCCATGACCAGGCCGTTGATGACCTGTTGCAGAAAGACGTCCATTTTTTTCTCCGTGTGTTGAACCGCGCTTGGCAGTTCTGTGCGTCGGTGCGCGCATTACATCGGGCCTGACCTTGTGGGTGGGCCTGACTCTCAGCAAAAACCCCGCCGGATTGGTGCAGCACCGGGCGGGGTGGCGGGATTGTAGTGAAAGAAAGACGCCCGGTACGGCGGCTGGCGGTCGGGACTTACCCTGTGGCCGAATTTTTATTTCGCAGTTCTTGCAGTTTCTCGGCGATTTTGATCTCCAGACCCCGCCTAACGGGCCTGTAAAACCCGGGCGGCGGCATGCCTTCGGGCAGGTAGTTTTCACCCGCGGCGAAGCCGTCGGGTTCGTCATGGGCATAGCGGTAGCCCTTGCCATAGTCCAGCTGCTTCATGAGCGCGGTCGGCGCATTGCGCAAATGCATGGGGACCGGGCGGGTGCCGTCTTTTTTGACGAAGGCCTTGGCCTCGTTGAAGGCCTTGTAGGCGGCGTTGGACTTGGGGGCCATGGCCAGGTAGATCACGCACTGCGCCAGCGTCAGCTCGCCTTCGGGGCTGCCCAGGCGCTCGTACACCTCGGCGGCATCCAGGGCCATGCGCAGCGCACGCGGATCGGCCAGGCCGATGTCTTCGCTGGCCATGCGGATCAGGCGGCGCGCCAGGTAGCGGGGGTCTGCGCCCCCGTCGAGCATGCGCACCAACCAGTACAAGGCCGCGTCCGGGTCGGAGCCGCGCACGGATTTGTGCAAGGCGCTGATGGTGTCGTAAAACTGCTCGCCCCCCTTGTCGTAGCGGCGCATGCGCTCGCCCAGCACACGCAGCAACCACGCGTCCGAGACCGGGTCGATGGCCTCTTGCCGGGCCGCCATGGCCAGGGTTTCCAGCGTGTTGAGCAAACGCCGTGCATCGCCATCGGCATAGGCCAGCAGCCGGGCCAGCGCATCGGGCTCGAGGGCAGGTATGGCCTGGATGGCCTGGGCCCGCAGCACGATGCTGTTCAGGTCGTCCTCGGACAGAGGTTTCAAGACATACACAGCGGCCCGCGACAGCAAGGCCGAATTGACCTCGAAAGAAGGGTTTTCTGTGGTGGCACCGATGAAGGTGAACAGACCGCTTTCGACATGCGGCAAGAAAGCGTCCTGCTGGCTTTTGTTGAAGCGGTGCACCTCGTCGACAAACACGATGGTGCGCTGCGGGTGCAGGCCGGTGCGCGCCAATTCGGCCTTGTCGACCGCATCGCGGATGTCCTTGACGCCGCCCAGCACCGCGCTGATGCTCAGGAACTGGGCGTCAAAGGCACTCGCCATCAGGCGGGCGATGGTGGTTTTGCCCACCCCAGGCGGCCCCCACAGGATGCAGCTGTGCGGCTGCCCCGACTCGAAGGCCAGGCGCAGGGCCATGCCCTCGCCCAGCACATGCTGCTGGCCGATCACCTCGCCGAGGTGGCTGGGGCGCAAGCGCTCGGCCAGTGGCGCGTGCGGGGGCAAGTGGCTGGCTTTCATCGACACCCTGAAGGCATCAGGGACGGATCACATCGGCCCCGGCCGGGGTCTTGAATACAAACTGGCTGGCGGGCAAGGTGGGATTGAGCTGGAAAGCGGCAAAGGTCAGCACCGAGCGCTGGCCCAGGCTGTCTTGCACATCCAGCACCGCCAACTCGGGGCCCGCAGCGGTGGCACGCAAGCCCACCATCACCGCACGGATGGGGCCATCGGCGGCCAAGGGCGTTGCCCGCACCCACTCCAGACCGTCGCGCGCGGGCTCGGGGCTGAACTGGAAATCGGCCTTGAGCGACTGCAGGTCGGCCGCGGCCGTCAACAGGGCCACGGGGGTGGAGCCCAACACCTGCTGCTGCTTGCGGGCCGTGACCTGGTTCAGGTCGACATCGTGCAGCCACAAGGTCTGGCCGTCGGCCAGCAAGGTCTGCACAAAGGGCTTGCGGTATTCGAAACGGAATTTGCCCGGCCTTTGGAATTCGAAAGTGCCGCTGGAGGTTTTGCTGCGGGGCGGCTGGCCTGCGCGGCTGGGCGAGGTGACCACTTGTGTGAAGTCTGCCCGGCCGCTGCGGGCTTGCTTGACGAACTGCGCCAGCAAATCCACGCCATCGGCCTGGGCGGGCCAGCTCCAGGACAGGAGCAGCCCCAGGCACAAGATCAGGAAGCAAGACGCTTGGCGGCGCGAACGAATGGAAAGGGTCATGGGGATCACTCTGCCCGGGCGGGCACCAAAATGTCACGCTGGCCACTGCCGCTCATGGCACTGACCAAACCGGCTTTTTCCATGTCTTCAACCAGCCGTGCGGCACGGTTGTAGCCGATCTTGAGGTGCCGCTGCACGAGGGAAATGCTGGCCTTGCGGTTTTTCAGGACGACCTCGACGGCTTGGTCGTACATCGGATCTTTCTCACTGTCCTCACCCTCGCCCAGCATGCCACCATCGTCGTCCACCGTGCCACCTTCGAGCACGCCGTCGATGTAGTCGGGCTCACCCTGACTCTTGAGGTAGCTCACCACCCGGTGCACCTCTTCGTCGCTGACAAACGCACCGTGCACCCGGATCGGGAAACCCGTGCCCGAAGGCATGTACAGCATGTCGCCCATGCCCAGCAGGGCTTCGGCGCCCATCTGGTCGAGGATGGTGCGGCTGTCGATCTTGCTCGACACCTGAAAGGCGATGCGGGTCGGGATGTTGGCCTTGATCAGGCCGGTGATCACGTCCACGCTGGGGCGCTGGGTGGCCAGGATCAGGTGGATGCCGGCGGCACGCGCTTTTTGCGCCAGGCGGGCAATCAGCTCCTCGATCTTCTTGCCCACCACCATCATCAGGTCGGCCAGCTCGTCGATCACCACCACGATGTGCGG
>JAIXXW010000113.1 GCA_027490555.1 Comamonadaceae bacterium
AGACTGAGGACGCGCACACCGCGCAAAGGCTTGAGAGCAGACATGCAAAAGGACTTTGGAAAGGGCCGCCAGGCACCACCGCCAACGGTGGCGAACGAGTCCGCATTATGGCCATGCGAACCCGTCGCCCGCCCCAACCCCCAGCCCCTGGCCTGTCGCCTCCCAGGTGTCCGGCCTGTCCCTGAGCTGGCCAGCCGCCTTCAGGCGATCTTCAGCACCTGGCTTTTGCCGTTGTGTTTTTTGGGCAAGGTCAGCTGCAGCACACCGTTTTCATACTTGGCCTGCGCCGCCGCCTGGTCCACGTTCTCATCGAGGGTGAAACTGCGCGAGACACTGCCGTAGTAGCGCTCGCTGCGGATCACTTTGGCGCCCTCTTTCTGCTCTTTTTCCTTGCGCACTTCGGCGCTCACCGACACCTGGTTGCCGTCGACCGAGACCTTGATGTCCTCCTTGTTGACGCCGGGAATTTCGGCCTTCACAAAAAAGTTCTTCTCGTCTTCCGACAAATCCAGGCGCATCTGGGGCTCCCCCTCCATCAGGCGGTACACGGGGCGCATGCCAAAGCCCTTGAAGAAATCGTCGCTGAAGGGGTCACGCAGTTCGCTGAAAGGGTTGAATCGTGCAAGGGTCGTCATGGGGTTCTCCATCCAAAGGGGTTGCGCAGCAGGGTTGCTGCGGGTGCGGCGGGCACAGTCCCTGGCCCGCAGAGCGGATCACCATGACCCGCCCCAAGGCCACTGTCGCCGCAAGGCCCATCGCGGTCAGTGGCGCATTGCACACAGCCCCTATGCCCAGACATCAGCCTTACGCAGATATCAATGGTTCAACTGCCCCCAAGCCTTGTCCAGCCGCTTGATGCTCACCGGCTGCGGGGTGCGCAGTTCTTGGGCGAAGAAGCTCACGCGCAGTTCTTCCAGCAGCCAGCGGAATTCGAGCATGCGGGCGTCTTGCGCGCCTTTGCGTTCGGCCACCAGGCGCCAGTAGCGTTGCTCTTGCGGGCGCAGCTCTGACAGGCGCTGGGCGTCGCGGGCGGGGTCGGCGCGGTATTTGTCCAGACGCAGCGTGATGGCCTTGAGGTAGCGGGCATAGTGCTGCAGCTGCGGCCACGGGGTGGCGGCCATGAAGTTTTTGGGCATCAGGCGCTGCAGTTGCTGGGTGCAGTCGGCCGTGGCCTCGGGGGCGTTTTTGGTGTCTTTGATCTTGCGGGTGGCCGCGCCAAACTCCAGCAAGATGGTGCCCGCCAGCCGGGCCACTTCGTTGGCGATCAAGGTGAGGCGGCCCCGGCCTTCTTCGATGCGGCGCTTGAAGCTGGTCTCGTCGTTGGGCAGCGGGTCGAGCAAGAAGGCGCGGTCCAGCGCCACGTCGATGATCTGGGTTTTCAGCTCGTCCGCTGTGCCCAGCGGCATGTAGGCCACCGCCATTTTTTGCAGGTCGAGGATGTTTTTTTCCAGGTACTTGAGCGCGTCCTTGATCTGCAGCGCAAACAGGCGACGCAGGCCGGCGCGGTTTTTGGCGGCAGCCACTTCGGGCTCGTCAAACACCTCGATGGTCACGGCGTCTTGCATGTCCACCAGCGCCGGAAAGCCGATCAGGGTCTGTCCGCCTTTGCTGATTTCCATCAGCTCGGGCAACTCGCCAAAGGTCCAGGCGGTGTAGCGTTGGGGGGCCAAGGGCTTGACTTCGGAGTTGGGAGACTTCTGCTTCTGCAGGGAATCAATAGGGGTCAGAGCCCGATTTCCTTCGGACAATCGGGATCCGACCCCTATTGATTTGGGGTCCTTCGACAAATCGGGGTCTGACCCCAATTTTTCTGAGCCCAATTTTTCAGGCGCTGCCGCGACTTTGAGTTGCGCCAGCGCCTGGAAGGCGCCACGGGCTTTAGCGCCCCACTCTCCTTTGAGCGCGCCCAGGTTGCGGCCCATGCCCAGTTGTCGGCCGTGTTCGTCCACCACGCGCAGGTTCATGAACAAATGCGGGCTGAGCATGTCGTGCTTGAAGTCGGTACGCTTGATGTCCAGGCTGGTTTCATCGCGCACTTTCTTGAGCAGCACATCGGTGAGCGAGCCGGTCCCGAAGACCTCGGGCGCCGACAACTCGGCCGCCAAACGCGCGGCCGACTCGGGCAGCGGCACAAAGCGGCTGCGCGGGCGCTGCGGCAGGCTTTTGAGCAGGGCCTGGATCTTGTCTTTGAGCAGGCCAGGCACCAGCCATTCGCAGCGGTCTTCGCTCACCTGGTTGAGCACAAACAGCGGCACCGTCACCGTCACGCCGTCGCGGGCGTCGCCCGGCTCGTGCAGGTAGCTGGCCTGGCAGTCGGTGCCGCCCAGGCGGATGTGTTTGGGAAAGGCCTGGGTGGTGATGCCGGCGGCCTCGTGGCGCATCAGCTCTTCGCGGCTCAGCAGCAACAGGCGCGGCTGCTTGGCGCTCTCCAGCCGGTACCAGTCTTCGAGCAAGCGGCCGCTGCACACCTCGGACGGGATCTGCTGGTCGTAAAAAGCGTAGATCAGCTCGTCGTCTACCAGCACATCCTGCCGGCGCGACTTGTGCTCGAGCTCTTCGACCTTGGCGATCATCTTGTGGTTGGCGGCCAAAAACGGCAGCCGGGTCTCCCACTGGCCGGCCACCAGGGCTTCGCGGATGAAGATCTCGCGCGCACCGTGCAGGTCCACCCGGCTGTAGGGTGTGCGCCGCCCGCTGTAGACCACCAGGCCATACAGGGTGGCGCGCTCCAGCGCCACCACCTCGGCGGATTTCTTTTCCCAATGCGGGTCGAGCAGCTGCTTTTTGAGCAGGTGCGCGCCGACTTGCTCGAGCCACTGCGGCTCGATGGCCGCGATGCCCCGGCCAAACAGGCGCGTGGTCTCGACCAGTTCGGCCACCACGATCCAGCGGCCGGGCTTTTTGCTCAGGTGCGCGCCGGGGTGTTTGTGGAACTTGATGCCGCGCGCGCCCAGGTAAGCCTCTTCCTCTTCGAGCTTGTAGCCCACGTTGCCCAGCAGGCCCGCCAGCATGGACAGGTGCAGCTGCTCGTAGCTCGCGGGCTGGGTGTTGATGCGCCACTTGTGCTCGGTCACCACCGTGAGCAGCTGCGTGTGCGTGTCACGCCACTCGCGCACACGCCGGACGTTGATGAAGTTCTGGCGCAGCAGCTGCTCGTATTGCCGGTTGCTGAGCTTGTGCGTGGCCTGGCTTTGGAAATGGGGGTCAGATCCCGATTTCCTGGCCGGCGCTTCACCGCCCCGGGCGGCGTGTATCCATTTCCACAGCTTCAGATAGCCTGTGAACTCGCTTTTCTCGTCGTCGAACTTGGCGTGCTGCTGGTCGGCCTGGGCTTGGGCGTCCATGGGGCGGTCGCGCACGTCCTGCACGCTCATGGCGCTGGCGATCACCAGCACCTCGTCCAGGGCGTTGCGGTGGCGGGCCTCCAAAATCATGCGGCCCACGCGCGGGTCCAGCGGCAAGCGGGCCAGCTCCTGCCCCATGGGCGTGAGCTCGTTGTCGTCATCGACCGCGCCCAGCTCGGCCAGCAATTGATAGCCGTCGGTGATCGCCCGCCTGGACGGCGCTTCGATGAAAGGGAAGTCTTCCACCACGCCCAGGTGCAGGCTCTTCATGCGCAAGATCACGCCCGCCAAAGACGAGCGCAGGATTTCCGGGTCGGTGAAGCGCGGCCGCTGTGCAAAGTCTTTTTCGTCGTACAGGCGGATGCAGATGCCGTTGGCCACGCGGCCGCAGCGGCCTGCCCGCTGGTTGGCTGCGGCCTGGCTGATCGGCTCGACCATCAGCTGCTCGACCTTGCTGCGCAGGCTGTAGCGCTTGACGCGTGCGGTGCCGGCGTCGATGACGTAGCGGATGCCGGGCACGGTCAACGAGGTTTCGGCCACGTTGGTGGCCAGCACGATGCGGCGACCATCCGAGGCCTCGAAAATCCGGTCTTGCTCGGCCTGCGACAGGCGGGCAAACAGGGGCAGCACCTCGGCCTTGCGCAGGTGCGGCTTTTGCGCCAGGTGCTTGCGCAGGTGGTCGGCGGCTTCGCGGATCTCGCGCTCGCCGGGCAAGAAGATCAGGATGTCTCCCCCTGCCCCGCCCTGCCAGAGTTCGTCCACCGCATCGGCCATGGCCTCGTTCAGGCCGTGGTCGCGCGATTCTTCAAAGGGTCGGTAGCGTTGCTCCACCGGGAAGGTGCGACCCGAGACCATGATGACCGGGGCGGGACCCTGGCGGGACGCAAAGTGTTTGGCAAAGCGGTCGGCGTCGATGGTGGCCGAGGTGACCACCACTTTCAGGTCGGGCCGGCGCGGCAGGATTTGGCGCAGGTAGCCCAACAGGAAGTCGATGTTCAGGCTACGCTCGTGCGCCTCGTCGATGATGATCGTGTCATAGGCCTGCAGCAGCGGGTCGGTCTGGGTTTCGGCCAGCAAGATGCCGTCGGTCATGAGCTTGACCGAGGCGTTCTTGGACAGGCGGTCCTGAAACCGAACCTTGAAACCCACCACCTCGCCCAGCGGGGTTTGGAGTTCTTCGGCGATGCGCTTGGCCACCGAGCTGGCCGCGATGCGCCGGGGCTGGGTGTGGCCGATCAGGCGCGCCCGCTCGCCCGGCTTGGCGTTCATCTTGCCTCGCCCCAGCATCAGCGCGATTTTGGGCAGCTGGGTGGTCTTGCCCGAGCCGGTCTCACCGCACACGATGATGACCTGGTGCTGCGCCATGGCGGCCATGATCTCGTCACGGCGGGCCGAGACGGGCAGGCCTTCGGGGAAGTCGATTTGCAGGGGGGCGTCGGACAAGGCGGAAACTTCTGTGAAAATCAAGGCAAGAACAGCCCGGGATTATCCCCGGCCCGGCACTCTGCCCCATTCGCCGTACCTGATTGCCCATGTCCACAGTCTTCAACTTCACTTTTGTGCCCTGGTTCCGCTCGGTGGCGCCCTACATCCACATGCACCGGGGCAAGACCTTTGTGGTGGGGATCGCGGGCGAGGCGATTGCGGCAGGCAAGCTGCACAACCTGGCGCAAGACCTGGCGCTGATCCAGAGCATGGGCGTGCGGATTGTGCTGGTGCACGGCTTTCGCCCCCAGGTCAACGAGCAGCTGGCCGCCAAGGGCCACATGCCCAAATACTCCCACGGCATCCGCATCACCGACAGTGTGGCCCTGGACTGCGCCCAAGAGGCGGCCGGGCAGCTGCGTTACGAGATCGAGGCGGCCTTCAGCCAGGGCCTGCCCAACACGCCCATGGCCGGCTCCACGGTGCGGGTGATTTCGGGCAACTTCATCACCGCCCGGCCGGTGGGCATCGTGGACGGGGTGGACTTCATGCACTCGGGCCTGGTGCGCAAGGTGGATGTGGACGGCATCGTGCGCACCCTGGACATGGGCGCGATGGTGCTGCTCTCGCCCTTTGGCTTCTCCCCCACCGGTGAAGCCTTCAACCTGACCATGGAAGAGGTGGCCACCAGCGTGGCCGCAGAGCTGCAGGCCGACAAGCTGATCTTCCTGACCGAGATTCCGGGCATCCGCGTCAACCCACATGAGCCGGCCAGCGACGACAACCCGATCGACACCGAATTGCCGCTGGCCACCGCCCGCCAAATCCTGGCCGAGTCGCCCAACCCGACGCAGCCGACCGACCTGGCGTTTTACCTGCAGCACTGCGTGAAGGCCTGCGAGGAAGGCGTGGAGCGCTCGCACATCCTGTCGTTTGCCGTCGATGGCGCCCTGCTGCTGGAGATTTATGTGCACGACGGCATCGGCACCATGGTGGTCGATGAAAAGCTCGAGGAGCTGCGCGAGGCCACCGCCGACGACGTGGGCGGCATCTTGCAGCTGATCGAGCCGTTCGAGAAGGACGGCACCCTGGTCAAGCGCGACCGCACCGAGATCGAGCGCGACATCGACCACTACACCATCATCGACCACGATGGTGTGATCTTTGCCTGCGCGGCGCTTTACCCCTACACCGAAGCCAAGACGGCCGAGATGGCGGCGCTGACGGTGTCGCCCCAGTCACAGGGTCAGGGCGATGGCGAAAAGGTCTTGAAGCGCATCGAGCAACGCGCCCGGGCCATGGGCCTCAAAAGCATCTTTGTGCTGACCACCCGCACCAAGCACTGGTTCATCAAGCGCGGGTTTGAGCAGGTCGACCCGGACTGGCTGCCCGAAGCCCGCAAGCGCAAATACAACTGGGACCGCAAGAGCCTGGTGCTGGTCAAGAAACTGTGAGGGTGTGGGAGCGCAGGGCCCTGACCACGGCCCACAGCCCCACCACACCAAACACCACAAAGCCCACAAAGGACCAGTTGGCGATCGAGCCGCCCAAAAAGGTCCAGTCGATCTTGCTGCAGTCACCGCTGCCCTTGAAGATCATGGGGATGGCCCGATTCAGGGGGAAGTTTTCGACCATGCCGTAAAAGTCGCGGCCGCAGTTGACCACCTCGGGCGGGTACCACTGCAACCAGCTCTGGCGGGCGGCGGTGAAGGCGCCAAAACCTGCGCTCAGCACCATCAGCAGACCTGCTGCCGCCAAGGCCCTGCCACTCAAACGCCAGGCCAAGAGGGCCAGCACCACCACAGCGATCAGGGCGTAGCGCTGCACGATGCACATGGGGCACGGGTTGAGGCCCACCACATGCTGCAGGTACAGGCCAAACACCAGCATGCCCACGCCAGACATGGCGATCAGCAACATCCAGCGCTGGGGGGAAATGTCGGAGGGTTTCATCGGGATGGTTTCAAACGCATGGACTCATTTTGCGCCCGCAGGCCCCGTTCGCTTGGCGGGCTGGCGCACACACCCAGGCTCAGCTCAGGCATCGGCAAAGGCGCGCTCGATCACAAAAGCGCCAGGCGTGCTGGTGTTGCCCTCTTGCAGCCCACGCGCTTCGCAAATGCGCTTGAGGTCCTTGAGCATTTCGGGCGAGCCGCAGATCATCACCCGGTCGGTCTCGGGGTTGAGCTCGGGCATGCCCAGATCGGCAAACAGCTTGCCACTTTCGATCAGGTCGGTCACGCGCCCCTGGTTCTGGTAGGGCTCACGGGTCACGGTCGGGTAGTACAGCAGCTGCTGGCGCACCATCTCGCCCAGGAATTCGTGGGCCGGCAATTCTTGCGTGATGTAGTCGTGGTAAGCCAGCTCGTTGACCTGGCGCACGCCGTGCACCAGGATCACTTTTTCAAAGCGCTCGTAGGTGTCGGGGTCACGGATGATGCTCATGAACGGGGCCAGGCCGGTGCCGGTGCCCATCAGGTAGAGGTTTTTGCCGGGCAACAAATAGTCGCACAGCAAAGTGCCCGTGGGCTTGCGGCCCACGATGATGGTGTCGCCCACTTGGATGTGTTGCAGCCGGGAGGTCAAGGGGCCGTCGGGCACCTTGATGCTCAGGAACTCCAGGTGCTCTTCGTAGTTGGCGCTGGCGATCGAGTAGGCCCTGAGCAGAGGCTTGCCGTTGTCGCCACGCAAGCCAATCATGGTGAAGTGCCCGTTGGAAAAGCGCAGGGCCTGGTCTCGGGTGGTGGTGAAGCTGAACAGGCGGTCGGTCCAGTGGTGAACACTCAAAACGCGTTCTTCAAGAAATGCACTCATTTGGTATTGGCGTGTGTGGGCAGGTCAGAGACCCAATGCCCTTGGGGGATGCTGAAAGCTTGCTACAGTTACGGCCTGCATGGACACACAAACAGCGGTTTGGGCCGCATTGTCGTGTGAACCGCTTCCAACTGGAAATACTGAAATTCTATATCTGTATACCCAGTGCTTCTAAAGACAGATCAAGGCATACACCACCATGGCACGTACCGTTCAATGCATCAAACTCGGCAAGGAAGCTGAGGGCCTCGATTTTCCGCCCTACCCGGGCGAACTGGGCAAGCGCATCTGGGAAGGGGTGAGCAAGCAGGCCTGGGCCGATTGGCTCAAGCACCAAACCATGCTGGTCAATGAAAACCGCCTGAACCTGGCCGATCTGCGTGCCCGCCAGTACCTGGCGCGCCAGATGGAAAACCACTTCTTTGGCGATGGCGCCGATGCCGCCCAAGGCTATGTGCCGCCTGCCGCCAAATAAAGCCCCGCTGCACCCGCATCCAAGCAGTTGACACCTTGATCCGCCACCCTGCCGAGCGCCGCGCCATCGTCATCGGTGCGGGCCTGGCAGGCTCGGCCGTGGCGCACAGCCTGGCCATCCGGGGCTGGTCGGTCACGGTTTTTGACCAGGGCCAGGGACCAGGGGCTGGCGCTTCGGGTCTGCCCGCCGGGCTGGCCGCGCCCCATGTGTCGCCAGACGACCACCTGCTCTCGCGCATCACCCGCGCCGGGGTGCAGGCCACCTTGCAACGCGCACGGGACCTGCTGCCCATCGGCACCGACTGGGCCCCCACCGGCGTGCTGGAGCACAACCTGGGGGGCAAACGCCGCTTGCCCGCCGAAGGGGGGGCCACCGACAACGCCCTGTCCAGCGCTTCCTCCAGCGCTTCCTCCAGCGTTTCCTCCAGCGTTCCCGCCACCCCGGCGCAGATGGCCACAGCTGGCCTGGACCCCAAGGCGCCCGGCATCTGGCACGCCCAGGCCGGCTGGATCCGCCCCCGGCAACTGGTGGCGGCGCAGCTGCAAACCCCCGGCGTGCAGGTGCACTGGGGCCAGCCGGTGCAGTCGGTGGTGCAGCACGGGGCGCAATGGGCGGTGCAAGCTGTGGATGGACAACGCCTGGGCCAGGCGCCCCTGCTGGTCGTGGCCAGTGCCTTTGACAGCCTGGCCCTGCTGCAGCACTTGCCAGGCTTTGCCGTGCCATTCAACCCCTTGCGCGGGCAAATCAGTTTTGGCCGCCTGTCGGACCTGACTGAGGCCCAGCGCCTGCTGCTGCCGCCTTTCCCGGTGAACGGGCATGGCAGTTTCATCAGCGGGGTGCCCACCCCCGAGGGGCAAGCCGGCTGGTTCATCGGCTCGACCTTCGAGCGCAACTGCACCCAAGCCCCCATCCTGGCGCAAGACCATGCCGCCAACCGGCAGCGGCTGCAGACGCTGTTGCCCACTTTGGGTCAGGCCATGGACCAGGCCTTCGAGGCCGACCGCGTCCAGGGCTGGGCCGGACTGCGCTGCACCTTGCCCAACCGCTTGCCCGCCGTCGGGCCGATAGACCGGCACAGGCTGCCCGGCCTTTGGCTGAGCGCGGGCATGGGCGCTCGCGGCATCAGCCTGTCGGTGCTGTGCGGTGAACTCACCGCCGCCTGGCTGGAGAACGAGCCACTGCCCCTGCCCGAAGACTGTGTCAGGCATCTGGCGGCCGAACGCTATGCGGCCAGGTGACGGACAAGCGATTCACCCATCGATACCCATTAAATCCGTAAATTTATTTTTAAATTTACAAAAATCTCCAATTCAAGCAAGATGTTTCGCTTGAAACAGCAGGAGATGTCACCGTGCGTCAGTCCTTCTCGCGCTACCTGCCTTGGTTGTTGACGGCGCCCGCCGCGCTGGCCGTCTGGCCCTTCTGGCCCTGGGCCAGTGCGGTATTGGCACTCTTGTTTGTTCTGGGCTGGATCGACTGGACGCAAACCCACCAGTCGGTGCGGCGCAACTACCCGCTGACCGGCCGCCTGCGTTACGCGCTGGAGTACATCCGCCCGGAAATCCGCCAGTACTTCATCGAAGACGACGAGCAAAAACTGCCTTTTTCCCGCAGCGAACGCGCCATGGTCTATGCGCGCTCGAAGAAGCAAAACGACAAGCGCGGCTTTGGCAGCATCAAGGACATGTACAGCCCGCACAGCGAATGGGTGACCCATTCGATGCGCCCCACCCAGCTGGACCCGGCCAGCTTCAGGGTGATGGTGGGCGCACACCAGTGCGCGCAGCCTTACGCCATGTCCCTGCTGAACATTTCGGGCATGAGCTTTGGCGCCTTGTCGCCGAACGCGGTTCGGGCCCTGAACAAGGGGGCGGCCATGGGGCATTTTGCGCACGGCACCGGCGAAGGCAGCATCTCCCGACACCACCGCGAGCCCGGCGGCGATCTGGTCTGGCAAATCGCCTCTGGCTACTTTGGCTGCCGCACCCCCGATGGCCGCTTTGACCCGGTGCGTTTTGCCGAGCAAGCCTGCACCCCCCAGGTGAAGATGATCGAGGTGAAACTCTCGCAAGGGGCCAAGCCCGGTCACGGTGGTGTCTTGCCCCGGGCCAAAATCAGCCGCGAAATCGCCGAAACCCGGGGCGTGCCGATGGACCAGGATTGCGTGTCACCGGCCCGCCATTCGGCCTTCAGCACACCGGTGGAGTTGCTGGCTTTTGTGGGGCAGCTGCGCCAGCTCTCGGGCGGCAAACCCGTGGGCATCAAGCTGTGTGTGGGCCATCCGGCCGAATGGTTTTCCGTGGTCAAGGCCATGCTGGAGACCGGGCAGACACCCGACTTCATCGTGGTGGACGGCGCCGAGGGCGGCACCGGCGCTGCGCCGATCGAATTTGCCGACCATGTGGGCATGCCGCTGAGAGACGGTCTGCGCCTGGTGCACAACAGCCTGGTGGGCGCTGGCTTGCGCGACCGCATCCGGATCGGGGCCTCGGGCAAGGTGATTTCGGCTTTCGACATGGCACGCTGCCTGGCCCTGGGGGCCGACTGGTGCAACTCGGCGCGGGGCTTCATGTTTGCCCTGGGTTGCATCCAGTCCCGCACCTGCCACACCGACCATTGCCCGACGGGCGTGGCCACGCAAGACCCGGTGCGCCAGCGCGCCATCGTGGTCACCGACAAGGCCGAGAGGGTGTTTTATTTTCATGCCAACACGCTGCACGCCCTGGCCGACCTGTTGGGCGCTGCCGGCCTGGACAAGCCCGGCGACATCACCGCGCATCACCTGATGGTGCGCAACGCCGAGGGTCAGGCACGCAGCCTGGCCTCCTGTGTAGACACCCTGGTGCCGGGGCAATTGTTGGCCGCTTCAGCACCCAGCGATTGGCCCAGCCCCTTTGCCGAACTCTGGACTCGGAGTTCAGCCCAGCATTGGGGCGTGGGTCCGGGCTGAAACCCGCAGCCAAGCCCTTCGGGACTTACTTCATGGCTTCGGCCGGGCGGCGGGTGCGAACATAGGCGTCGCTGGGTAAGTGGTTTTTGCCATCGGCATAGCGCCACTGCACCATGGTGCCTTTGCCGCCACGTTGGTCGAGCTTGCCCACATAGGCCCCCATGGTGGACTGCTGGTCGATGGCGCGGAATTCGGCCGGACCGAAAGGGGTGCTGAATTGGAGGCCCCGCATGGCGAGCAACAGTTTTTCGTTGTCGACACTGCCGGCTTTTTTGATGCCCGCAAAAATCGCCTGCATGGTGGCATAGCCGACCACCGAGCCCAGCTTGGGGTTCTCGTTGAACCTGCGGTAGTAGTTGGCGGCAAAGCTGGCGTGCTCGCGGGTGTCGATCTGGTCCCAGGGGTAACCGGTCACGATCCAGCCCTTGGGCGTTTCGTCCTTGAGCACCTCCAGGTACTCGGGCTCGCCCGACAGCATGGACACCACGGGGGTCTTGGGGAAGATGTTGCGCTGGTTGCCTTCGCGCACGAGTTTGGCCAGATCGGCCCCAAAGGTCACATTGAAGATCGCATCGGGCTTGGCCGCCATGGTGGCCGTGAGGGTGCTGCCCACATCGATCTTGCCCAGCGCTGGCCACTGCTCACTGACGAACTCGACATCGGGGCGCTTGGCCTTGAGCAACTCCTTGAAGCTGGCCACCGAACTTTGGCCGTATTCGTAATTGGGCGCGATGGTGGCCCAGCGCTTGGCGGGCATTTTGGCGGCTTCTTCGACCAGCATGGCCGCTTGCATGTAGGTGCTGGCACGCAGTCGGAAGGTGTAGCGGTTCCCCTTGTCCCAGACGATGGCGTCGGTCAATGGCTCGCTGGCGATGAACAGGCGCTTGTTTTTGAGGGCATGGTCGGCCAGGGCCAGGCCCACATTGGACAAAAAGCCGCCGGCCAGGATGTCAACCTTTTCCTTGGAGGTCAACTCGATGGCGTGGCGCAAGGCCTCGTCGGGCTTGCCCGCGTCGTCACGCGCAATCACCTCGATCTTGCGGCCCAGCAGACCGCCTTGCGCATTGATCTCTTCGACCGCCAGCTGCCAGCCCTGGCGGTAGGGCTGGGTGAACTGCGGCATGGAGGAGTAACTGTTGATCTCCCCAATCTTGATGGGGTTCTGGGCCACAGCGGGGGCGGCCAAGGCTGCAGACAGCATGCCAGCGGCAAGGAGGCGTTTCATGGGGTGGGTCAAAGCTCAAACAAGGAAGGCGTGGACTTTAACAGCGCCTGAAAAACTTGTCGCTTGGGGGACATCTTCGGGTTGATCCAACGCAAGTGCGCGGGCCATGACCCGCCGTCTGGCCTGGACGGCTTGGCGGCCGATCAGGCCTTGGCGCACCAGGCGGCCAGGCGCTGCACGCCCTGCCCCAGCCGGTCCAGGTCCTTGGAGGCAAAGCACCAACGCAGCCAGCCGGCCGCCTCCGGGGCAAAGGCTTCCCCGGGGGCCAGGCCCAGACCGGCCTCGGCCACCAGCCGCTTGGCCGTGCTTACCGCATCCGGGTGCCCTTGCAGCCGGAAAAACGCGTACATGCCGCCCCGGGCCGGGGCCACCTGCACGCCAGGCAGCGCCTGCAGCAGCGGCACCAGGGTGTCGCGGCAGGCCTTGAGGTGCGCCACCACACGGGGCGTGATGTCGGCGGTGTGCTGCAAGGCCACCACGCCGGCTTTTTGGGTGAAGACCGAAGCGCACGAGGTGTTGAACTCGATCAGCTTGCCCATGTGCGGGGTCATGGCCGGCGGCATCACCAGCCAGCCCAGGCGCCAGCCGGTCATCAGGAAGCTCTTGGAAAAGCTGTGCACCACCACCAGCCGGTCGTCCGGCGCCGACACATCCAAAAAGGAAGGCGCGCACCCGTTGGGCGTGTCCGTCTCGTAGTACAGGCGCTCGTAGACCTCGTCGGCCAGCACCCAGGTGCCGGTGCTGCGGCAGTGCGCCAGGATCTCGGCCTGCTCGGCGCGGCTGAGCGTCCAGCCGGTGGGGTTGTTGGGCGAGTTGACGATCAGCATCCGCGTGGCGGGCGTGAT
>JAIXXW010000143.1 GCA_027490555.1 Comamonadaceae bacterium
GATCAGGATACGGGTCATGGAACGAGACAATCAGGAATCAGACAGGCTTCAAACGGCCTCAAGAGGCGGCAAGGCAGCGGGTGCCGCATCGAGCAAACGGCGCGTGTAGTCTTGTTGAGGGTGGGCGTAGAGTTGGGCCGTGGGACCTTCTTCGACGATGTGGCCCTGGTGCATCACCACCACACGGTCGCAAAGTTGCGCGGCCACGCGCAGGTCGTGAGTGATGAACAGCAGGCCCAGACCGAGTCGACCCTGGATTTCACGCAGCAGGTTCAATATTTGCGCCTGCACGCTCACGTCCAGTGCACTCACCGCCTCATCGGCCACCAGCACTTGGGGACGGCAGGCCAGCGCACGGGCAATGGCCAGGCGCTGTCTTTGTCCGCCACTGAACTGACTGGGGTAACGCTGCAAGGCCTCGACCGGCAAACGCACCTGAGCCATCAGCTCGGCCGCCAAAGCTTCGGCCTCGGCACGGGACTGGCCAAAGTTCATGGCGCCTTCGACCATGGATTGGCCCACGGTGCGGCGCGGGTTGAGCGAGCGGTTCGGGTCCTGGAAAACCACCTGCACCTGGTTGCGCAAAGGGCGCAGGCGACTTTCGGGCAAGGTGGCCACTTCGTGGCCTCCCCAGTGAACCTGGCCCTCGGTCGGGTCGATCAGCCGAATCAGGCAACGGGCAAAGGTCGATTTGCCTGAACCCGACTCGCCCACGACGCCCACGGTCTCCCCCGCATGCACCGCCACGTGAGCGTTTTGCAAGGCTGCGGTCGCGCGGTTGCGCCCCATCCAGTCGCGGCTGCCATAAGTTTTGCCGACGCCTTGGCCAGACAACAGCACCGGGCCCGTGAAGGCGGGTTTGGCCGCTGGCGGGTTCATGCCGGGCACGGCCGACAAGAGCTGGCGCGTGTACTCGGCCTTGGGGCGACGCAGTACCTGCTCGCATGGGCCAGACTCGACGGCCTCACCCTGGTTCATGACCAGGACCTCGTCGGCAATCTCGGCCACCACCCCCATGTCGTGGGTGATGAACAGCACCGCACTGCCCTGCTCGCGCTGCAGGTCGGCAATCAGGCGCAAGATTTCTTTTTGGGTGGTGACATCCAGCGCCGTGGTGGGTTCGTCACAAATGATGAGTGCAGGCTTGAGCACCACGGCCATGGCAATCACGATGCGCTGGCGCTGACCACCGCTCAGTTGGTGGGGGTAACTGCGCAGCATGCGCTCCGGATCGGGCAAGCGCACACGCTCAAAAATCCGCAAGATTTCAGCACGACGTTGCCCAAAGGACCAGTCGGTGTGGGTCGACAACAGTTCATCAACCTGGTCACCGCAGGTCATCACCGGGTTGAGTGCGGTCATGGGCTCTTGGAACACCATGCCCATGTTGCGCCCCCGCAGGGCGCGCAAACGCGCGGCCGAAGCGCCCAGCAAAGACTCGCCTTGCAACACAATGTCGCCGCCACTGGCTTGGAGCTCTTTGGCCAGCAAGCCCATCACGGTGGTGGCCATGACCGATTTGCCCGAGCCCGACTCGCCCACCACACACAGGGTCTGGCCAGGAAGAATGCTGAGCGACACCCGGTGCACGGCGTGGACCCGGTCTCCACCGGGCGGCAATGACACCGACAAATCACGGATGGACAACACCGGAACAGGTGTTGAATCAGGAGAATCTGCAGCGACAACGCCCATCACGCACCCCTTTTTGCAAACTTGGGGTCGAGCACGTCGCGCAAACCATCGCCCAATAAATTCACCGCCAGCACCGTGGGCACCAAAAACAAAGCGGGGTAGAGCACATTGCCTGGGTACTGGCTGAACTGCACCCGACCCTCGGCCATGATGTTGCCCCAGGTCGGAATGTCGGCCGGCAAACCCAAACCCAAAAAGCTCAGGATGGCTTCGGTCAAGACCGCACTGGCTGCAATAAAGGTGCCCTGCACGATCAAAGGCGCCATGGCATTGGGCAAGATATGCCGCCACAAAATCACCGGCGTGGGGGTGGCCAAGGCGCGCGCCGCCTCCACAAAGGGTTCTTCCCGCAAGGACAACACCAAGGACCGCACCAAGCGGGTCACGCGCGGAATCTCGGGCACGGCGATGGCCACCACCACGGTCCACAATTGCGCGCCCAAAGCGGCCACCAAGGCAATCGCCAACAAGATGGCTGGAATCGCCATCAGTCCGTCCATGAAGCGCATCAAAACCGCGTCCAAAGCACGGAAATAACCCGCCAACATGCCCAAGGTGCCGCCCACCAGCAAGGCAGCCACGGCTGTGAACAAACCGACCAACAATGACACCCGCGTGCCATACAAAACCCGGCTGTAAATGTCGCGCCCGAAATTGTCGGAGCCCATCCAGAAGGTGTGGGCCACACTCGAGCCATCCAGCAGGGCGAACTGCCCCACCGTGCCCGACGCGGTGTTGATCTGCCCGGCGTCCATGGCCGCCGGGTCGACCGTGCCCAGCCAGGGCGCCAGCAGCGCCACCGCAATCAGCAGACCCAGCACCCCGGCCCCGAAGCGGATGGCGGGGTTGGCGAGCAATTTAGAAGCCAGGGCGGTCATGTCCATCAGTACCGGATGCGCGGGTCGAGCCACAGGTAGCTAAGATCGACCAGCAAATTGATCAGCACGTACAGCGCGCTGAAAAACAGCACCACCCCCTGGATGACCGGGAAGTCGCGGTTGAGCACCGCGTCCACCGTGAGCGAACCCAGACCCGGTATGGCGTAGACCGTCTCGGTCACCACCACACCACCGATGAGCAAAGCCACGCCGATGCCAATCACGGTGACGATCGGCACGGCCGCATTGCTCAGCGCATGGCGCATCAGCACGGCCTGTTCGGTCACGCCTTTGGCACGCGCGGTGCGGATGTAGTCTTCCGTCAAAGCCTCCGAGACGCTGGCGCGGGTGACGCGGGCGATCAGGGCCACATAGATGGTGGCCAGGCTCAGCCAGGGCAGCACCAGTTGCCAGGCCCATGCGCCCACGCCCTGGGAAGACGGCCCCAAAAGCCGCCTGTAGCCCTGCACCGGGAACCACTTGAGCTCGATGGCAAAGATGTAGATCAGCACATAGCCGATGACAAAGACCGGCACCGAAAAGCCGGCCACGGCAAAACCCGAGAGGATGCGGTCCAGCCAGCCCCCCATGCGCCAGGCGGCCAGGGTGCCCAGGGGCACGGCCACCAGCACCGCCAGCACCATGGTGCCAGCAGCCAGCGACAAGGTGGGCTCGATGCGCTGCAGGATCAACTCCAGCATCGGCTTGTTGAGGTAAAAAGAGTAGCCCAGATCGCCCTGGAGCACACCCGAGAACCAGATCCAGAACTGCGTCCACAGCGGCTGGCTCAGGCCCAACTGCTCGCGGATCCGGTCAATGTCCTCGTTGGTGGCGTTGTTGCCGGCAATCACCGCCGCCGGATCGCCGGGCGTCAGACGCAGGATCAGGAAGACCACGATCGCGACCGTCAACAGCACAGGGATCAGCGACAGCAATCGCTGAAGGAGAAAACGCAACATGGGGGCTTCCGTGACGCCTCAAGAAGTCCCAAGTCGGCACGTGGGCGTGCCGACCTGGTTCAGTTTTTCTTGATGTTCCAGTAAACCTGGGCACCCGCAGGCACCAAGCCTGTGATGTTTTTGCGCAGAGCGGCCGGGTTGAAGTACTGGCCCAGCGGCACATGCGATGCGGTTTCCATGGCGCGCAGCTGGATCTGTTCGGCAATCGCCTTTTTCTGCGCATCGGTGGTGGCCTGGGCGAACTTGACCTTGAGGTCCTCGATCTGCTTGTCGTCCTGCCAGCCAAACCAGCCGCGGTCACCGGCGGCGTTCATCATGGCCATGGTCAGTGGGTTGAGGATGTCGCCGGCCGTCCAGGCGGTCATGAAGGCGTTCCAGCCGCCCTGGGCCGGGGCATCTTTCTTGGCCCGGCGAGCCACCAGGGTGGCCCAGTCCATTTGCTGCAGGTCCACCTTGAAGCCCGCAGCCTCCAGTTGCTGCTTGGCCACCAGGGGCAGCTTGGCGATCGACGCCAGGTCGGTGGGGCGCATCAGCACCACGGGCGTGCCGTCATAGCCGGCTTCCTTGAGCATCTGGGCGGCTTTCTTGGGGTCGGCCATGCCGGTGTAAATGCCCATCTTGTCGCTGGCCAGCGGCGTGCCGCAGGGGTAGATGCTCTTGCAGAAGGCGAACATGCCCGGTGCACCCACCTGGGTTTTGAGGTGCGCTTCCTGGCCCAAAGCCACCATCGCGGCCTGGCGGATCTTCACATTGTTGAAGGGCGCATGCAGGTGGTTGAAGCGGAAAATGAACTGCAAGCCCGCCGGTTGGGCGTCCACGATCTGGATGTCCTTTTGGGCTTTCAGCGAGGAGTACTGCTCGAAGGTGGGCTGCTCGACGATGTCGACCTCACCGGCCACCAGGGCATTGAACTGGGTCTGGGGGTCGCGGATGATGACCCACTCGACCCGGTCCACAAAGACGTTCTTGCCGCCGGTGGTGCCATCCGGGGCTTCGGCGCGGGGCTTGTACTTGTCGTTCTTGACGTACACCAGGCGCTCACCGGGCTTGTATTCCTCGGGCACGAAACGGTAGGGGCCGGAACCCACATGCTCCTTGATCTGCTCGGTG
Organism: Comamonadaceae bacterium; assembly: GCA_027490555.1. Lineage (GTDB taxonomy): Bacteria > Pseudomonadota > Gammaproteobacteria > Burkholderiales > Burkholderiaceae_C > Limnohabitans_A. The sequence continues at coordinate 4,643 of JAIXXW010000143.1, forward strand.
CCCGGCGTGGCGGCGATGCGCGCGGGCATGATGAACAGCACATTCGACGAGGGCTTGCCCAGGGCTTCCAGCATCACGCCGAAGGGCTGCTTGAGTTTGATGACAAAGGTTTTGGCATCGGGCGCGCTGTAGCTGTCCACGCTTTTGGCCAACACTCCGCCGAAACTGTCGCGGCTGGACCAGCGCTTGATGGAGGCGACCACGTCCTCGCTGGTGACCGGCTTGCCGTCATGGAACTCCAGTCCGTCGCGCAATTTGAAAGTCCAGGTCAGGTTGTCCTTGCTGACGGTCCATTTGTCCACCATCTGGGGTTTGACTTTGCCCGACAGGTCGGTGCCAAACAAGGTGTCGTAAATCATGTAGCCGTGGTTGCGGGTCACGAATGCCGTGCTCCACACCGGATCGAGGATGGTCACGTTGGCATGCGGCACCAGTCTGAGGGTCTTGGTCTGGGCCTGCACCGCCAAGGGGCTGAGCAGCGCGGAGGTCAAGCATGCCAGGGCAAAAAGGGAACGACGCTTCATAAATCACTCCAGTCAAAAGGGCGACAACAGGGATGCAGCGGGTTCACTATAAACCCAAAGATGTCCTGGCCAAACACCCACCTTATCCACTTCAGCGCCCTTGACTTGTCACGCGCGATACACAGCCGCCAGGTGTCCTGCCGCGAGGTGATGCAGGCCACACTGGCCCAGGTGGACCGGCTCAACCCGCTGAGCAACGCCATCGTCAGCCGGGTCGACAGCGATGTGCTGCTGGCCCAGGCGGACGAGCGCGATGCTCAGCTGTGGCGCGGGCAATCGATGGGCTGGCTGCACGGCATACCCCAGGCCATCAAGGACCTGGCCCATGTGCAGGGCCTGCGCACCACCTTGGGCTGCCCGCTGATGCAAGACTTTGTGGCCAGCGAAGATGGCCTGATGGCCAGCCGGATGAAAGCCGCCGGTGCCATCGTCATCGGCAAGACCAACACCCCCGAATTCGGCCTGGGCTCGCACACCTTCAACGAGGTGTTTGGTGCCACCCGCAATGCTTGGAACCCGGACAAGTCCGCGGGCGGCAGCAGCGGCGGTGCCGCTGTCGCGCTGGCCAGGCGCATGCTGAGCGTGGCCGATGGCTCGGATTTCATGGGCAGCCTGCGCAACCCCGCAGCCTGGAACCATGTCTTTGGCCTGCGCCCCTCGCAAGGGCGTGTGCCCATGTCGCCCGCGCAAGACGTGTTCATCGCCCAGCTGGCCACCGAAGGGCCCATGGGCCGCCATGTGCGCGATCTGGCCCTGCTGCTGTCGGTGCAGGCCGGGGCGCACCCGTCCTGCCCCTTGAGCCTGAACGAGGACCCGTCCCAGTTTGCGGGCCCGCTGGACAGCGATCCCAAAGGGCAACGAGTGGGCTGGCTGGGCCATCTGCAGGGCTACCTGCCCATGGAAGAAGGCATTTTGGACCTGTGCCAATCGGCCCTGAAAAGTTTTGAAAACATGGGCTGTGTGGTGGACGAGGCCCGCCTGGGCATGCCGCCTGAGCAGATTTGGCAAGCCTGGCTGGTCTGGCGCCAGGCCCTGGTGGGGCCGCGGGTGGCCCCATTCCTGATCCAGCCGGGCAACCGGGCCCACATCAAGCCCGAGGCGCTGTGGGAGCATGACCAGTCCCTGACCCTGACCGGCGCCCAGCTGATGTCGGCCAGCGCCAGCCGAACCCGGTTTTTTCACAGCATGCTGGCCTTGTTCGAACAGTTCGACGTGCTGGCCATCCCGGCGGCCCAGGTCTGGCCTTTTGATGTGACGCAGCGCTGGCCCCAGAGCGTGGCGGGCCGCAGCATGGACACCTACCACCGCTGGATGGAGGTGGTGATCTATGCCACTTTCGCCGGTTTGCCCTCGATCAGCGTGCCTGCGGGTTTGGGGCCCCATGGTTTGCCCATGGGCCTGGCCCTGATCGGCAGACCGCAAGGCGATCTGGCCTTGCTGAAACTGGCCCACGCCTACGAGATGGCCAACCAGGCGATGCTGGCCCACAAGCCCCCTGGCGTGTGAGGCCAGGCAGCGCCAGGTCGCGCCCTCAGTTTTGCTGCCAGGGCAGGCCCCGCATGCGCCAGCCACCCTTGTGCCCCCGGTGGGCCTGCTCGTCCAGGTCGCCCTCAAAGCCTTCGAGGATGTTGTAAGCCTGCAGGCCCAGCTCGGTGGCGCGCTGGGCGGCGGCGATCGAGCGCACACCGCTGCGGCACAGCAGCACCAGTTTTTTGCCCCCAGCGCCCAAGGCCTGCACACCGGCATCAAAACCGGGGTTCATCGCCATGCCGGGCCACTGCTTCCAGGCCAGCGCATGGGCACCGGGCACAAAGCCCACCCAGGCGCGTTCGGCGTCGGTGCGCACATCCACCAGTTCGGCCTCGCCCGACTGAACCCAGGCCCAGGCCTGTTCGGGCGAAATGTCGCCGGC
>JAIXXW010000267.1 GCA_027490555.1 Comamonadaceae bacterium
CATGGGCCGAGGGTCAGCAGTCAGGCGATGCCGCAGTGGCGGTGGCCGGCATGCCATTGGTGCTGGACATCGACAACGCCTATTACCTTGGCGTTTGAAGAAGAGCAGTGAAAGTTCCTCTTGCCTGACCCACCGGGAGGGCAGAGGTTTCTGAGCGGGCAAGCCCATCGGCTTGCCCGTTTTTTCATGATTCGTAAAAGAGGGCAGACTACCTTTGATGTCAGCCACACTGACCGGTGAATCAGAGCTTGCCTCCAGCGCGCTCCTGCCGACTGTGCCGCAGATCAAAGCGGTCCCTCTGGAATGGGCACCAAGCCATTGCGTGCGGCAGTGAACAAAATCGCGGCACAGCCGCAGTTGTGACATATCGGTGGCATGGCTGTCTGCAAGCGCTTCGATCGTTCAGGATGCATGGGCTGATGGCACTTGAATCTGCCGATAACTAAATCTTCTTGGCGCGCGCAAAGTCTGAGAAGAGCTATTGATCTGTTTGTACCGCTATGAACGTCGCGGCGCTTGCTTGTCATTGGGCTCATCTTGACCGCAACTCGTCATTGATTCCGCCGCATTCGCATACACTTAACACTCAACAAAATTATTAAAAATACCAAAAGGCATTTCAATGAGTCACAAACCGTTATCAGGTTTTCTGATGGGCATTTGTGCTGCTGCTGGGGCAGCTGCTTCTACCTGCAGCCCTGGCTATTTCGACCCGCTCAATGGCAGCAACTGTCAAGCCGCACAGCCGGGTTCTTTCGTCAGCACGGCCGGTGCGACAGCGGCCACACTGGCTCCTCCGGGTTATTTTGTGAGCACGGTGGGTGCAACATCCGCAACACCAGCAGCACGCGGTTTTTATACCGATCAAGCAGGCGCCATCGTCGCCAAGCCTGCACCCTTGGGTCGCTATGTCCCCGAGCCTGGCAGTTCATTTGCATTACCGGCACCACTGGGCACCTATGTCGCTGTCACTGGCGCATCAGCCCCTACACCAGCACCCGTTGGCTATTTCGTCGGGTCTACAGGCAGCATTTCTGCTCAGCCTGCCCCCCTGGGTTTTTATGTTGCTACCACCGGTGCATTCGCCCCTACACCCGTTGCCAGCGGTTTTTATACGCCCAGTATTGGGTCTACAACAGGTACAGGCGCCGGCCTCATGGCCAGTCCACTCAACATGGCGATCGATGCCACACATGGCCTCTTGTCCAGCCAAAAAGACATCAAGCAGGTTGGTGAGCTGGGTCTCGATGTGGCGATCTCTGGCCGCCATACCCTCATGGACCAAGCAGGCTTGAGTGGTCAAAAAGACCTCAGCATGAACAGTGCCACGATCGTGCTCCAGCATGCAGCCAACGCCAGCCCACAAACCTGGAAATTCTTTGGCGGTCTGGCAGATCACACACTCAAAGCCACCTCCGCAGGTTCGGGGCAAGCCCGCACCTGGATGGTGGGCGCAAGCCGGGGGCTGGTTTGGGGACAATCCGAGGCCTGGCGCACCTCCGTTTATGCAGGGCAAAGCTCGGCCGACATCGTTCGCAACCTTTCAGAGTTGCCGACCCCTGAAACTCAAACTCATAAAACCTCTGTGCAAGTCATGGGCATGAGTATGAGCACCGGCATCCCTGTACCCCTTCTTTCTGCCCATCTTTTGGTAGAAACAGGTTTGGTCCATTACACCCAAAATGCGCTGTCTGAAAAGGGAACATCCCTAGGCACAGTTGGCGGCTTGCAACTCGACAAATACGCGCAATGGGCAGCGCCTGTTTTTGTGGGTTTGCAGCACCCATTGGGTGCACTCCACTTGCAATGGGGTCTGCGTGCTGACCTGGCACCCAAACGCGAGCTCAACGCTCGTTTGAACAGCGGTGGCAATTACAACTTTGCCATCCCGGTGGGCCTCTCCTCCACGCAGGCTTTTGTCGCCAAAGTGATCCTGAAAGAACTGGTTTTGGGCCAGGGCATGCGCTTAACCGGGAGTGCCGACTTCGAAGCGGGCTCCAAAGTTCGCCGCCAACAATTGCAAATGGTCCTGGCCAAGCGCTGGTAAGTCCAACCGCAAACAGGTGTCGATTTTCCAAACAGTGGACGCTTATTGGCGCAAGCCTGGACGCAACAAAACCAAAGCATCGCGGTCATTGGCGCAAGCCCACTGATCAAATATTCGCTCACCGCGAGCATTCCACTCTGTTGCACCCAGTGTTTGCAAAATACTGGCCGACTGCCGACTTTCCTGACGATATAAAACCCAAGTCACCACCGGCACCCCGATTCACAAAGTCGCGCACGTTGTAGTTGCACCTGAAAACGGTCACGTAAGGAACCCATGACACCCAGCAGCAAATTGGTCATCGGGTTGTTGTCGCCTGTGTAGGTCACCGCTTCCTTGATGAATTGAACTTTCACACCCTTTGCTGTCAGACCCTTGACCGTGTTGATCAAGTCGGTCAGTGAGCGTGACAGCCGATCCATGGAGTAAATGACGAACGTGTCGCCTTCACGGAGATGAGCCAGCGCTGCCTGTAGTTGAGGAAGCTCAGTGTCTTTGCCTGAGGCTTTGTCGGTGAAAGTCTTGTCGTGATTGAAGTCAGCCAAAGCCGTCTTGCTGACGGGCAGTGTTCTGCTCCTCAGTGCTCACTTGGATTTAACCGACCAATTGTCCTTTAGCCATCGTTTGATACCTCGTTTTGTCCAACAAGGATCTCGGATGGACCTTTACAGAATGTCAAGCAAATAAATATGGAATCCATCCTGACACTAATCGGCTGGATCGCAACTGTGAAGATAGGCAGTACTTCAGGTTGACGGTTGTGGCGACAAGTCACGATCTGTGATCTGTAAGACTGGGTTTGAGATACACCCAGCGCGAGCGTGACAGCGCCATGTGGAGATGAGTTGTTTGGAGTTGGAAGCGTTGTGGCCCTGCGATATTGTCCAGAGATGACGTGGTGAGACGGGTGAAGTCCAGCACATCAGTGTGACTTGGAGTGTTACTCAGTAAGAGTACAAAATAAAAAACCCCAAGTAAATCAATCACTTAGGGTTTCATCCTGGCGGAAGCGGTGAGATTCGAACTCACGGACCCTTGCGAGTCGCCGGTTTTCAAGACCGGTGCAATCGACCACTCTGCCACGCTTCCATGGGCTGGGATTGTAACGGCTCGAGACCTGGCCGCCTCATGCGCTGCCCAGCATGCCCCGCTTTTCAATGAAGGCCACCACTGCGTCCAGGCCTTCCAGGGTTTTCAGGTTGGTCATGACCCAGGGGCGTGTCTCGGGGTTCGGGCGCATGCGTGCGGTGTCGGTGCGCATCACGTCCAGGTCTGCACCCACATGCGGGGCCAGATCGGTCTTGTTGATCACGAACAGATCGCTTTTGGTGATGCCCGGCCCGCCCTTGCGGGGAATTTTTTCGCCGGCGGCCACGTCGATCACATAGATGGTCAGGTCGCTCAGCTCGGGGCTGAAGGTGGCGGCCAGGTTGTCGCCGCCGCTTTCGATGAACACCACATCGGCGTTGGGGAACTTCTCCAGCATGCGGTCGATCGCTTCGAGGTTGATCGAGGCGTCTTCCCGGATGGCGGTGTGCGGGCAGCCGCCGGTCTCCACGCCCATGATGCGCTCGGCCGGCAGGGCGCCGCTCACCGTCAGCAAGCGCTGGTCTTCCTTGGTGTAGATGTCGTTGGTGATGGCGACCAGGTCCCAGCGCTCGCGCATGTGTTTGCACAGCATCTCCAGCAGGGTGGTTTTGCCGGAGCCCACAGGCCCGCCGATGCCCACGCGCAGGGGCGGCAGCTTTTGGGTGCGGTGGGGGATGTGGTGCAGCGCAGAGGTCATGATCGGAAGAGGCGTGAGTATTGGGTTTCGTGGCGTGCCGATAGGATGGCCAGCATCGGGCTGAAGGCCTGCCGGTCTTCGTCGTTCAATTGCAGGGCGGTGTCCACCGCCTGCGGGATCTCGCGGGCCAGCCGGGCCAGCATGCGCTGGCCTGCGCTTTGGCCCAACGGGACGCCTTTGAGGGCGGCCTGGGTCATGTTCTCGGCCCAGCCAAAGGCATAGGCCTGCAGAGCCTGCTCGATCGGGGTGGGCGCCAGGGACAAAGCCAGGGCCATGGCCAGGGGGTAGGTGGGCGGCAGCTGAGCACAGCGGTCCAGCTGGGTGTTGCTGGCCTGCTGCAGATTGCGCAGCCAATCCAGCAAGGAGCGGCCCATTTGTTCGGTTTGCAGGCGCATTTCGGCGGTTTCGCGGGTGGTCATCACCCAGTCGTTCAGGGCTTGCAGGCGCGGGTTGTCCATGGCCAGCCAGGCCGGGATGGCTTGCGCCACCACCGCCATGTCGCTGCGCGCTTGCGTCAGGTGCAGTTGCTGGACGACCCAGTCGGTCGCACTGTGCTCGTGGTGCACCAGGCCTTGCTCGATGGCGGCTTCGAGACCTTCGGAATACGAGAAGCCCCCAATGGGCAGCGCAGGGGATGCGAGCCAGATCAGCTGCAGCAGACCCGTCGGCGCGGTGTCAGTGGTCATGGTTGCAACCGGGGCCGTGCACATGGGGTGCAGCTGGGGCAGAGCGGATCGGGATGGCGATGCGTTGGCTTGCGGGTGGGGCGGTGTGCGCATGGCTGTGCGCGTGATCATGCCCGTGGCTGTGCCCATGGGTGTGTCCCGCATGTCCGCCATGGTCGCCATAGGCACCGCTTTCGGGTTCAAAGGCTTCGGACACGGCCACCACCGTCATGTGCATGGCGCGCAGCATATCGGCCAACACATGGTCGGGCTCGATTTTCAGGTGGTCGGCTTGGAGTTCGATGGGCACATGGCGGTTGCCCAGGTGGTAGGCCGCGCGGGTCAGGTCAAAGGGCGAACCGTGCTCGGGGCAGGCGGTGATGCGCAACACGGCTTGCGGGGCAGCCACCACACGCACGAGCGAGCCGTCCTCGGCCACCAGCACATCGCCGCCACGCACCACGCTGCCCCGGGGCAGGAAGACCCCGAGCGCGCGGCCATGGCTGTCGGTGGCGTCGAAGCGGCTTTTCTGGCGGGTGTCCCAGTCGAGCGTGATGGTGCTGGCGCGCTGGACCAGCACACGGGCCAGGCCCCGGCCCTGGGGCATGAGTTTGGAGCAGGTGAGCATCAGAACAAAAAATAGCGTTGGGTCATGGGCAGGCTGGTGGCCGGTTCGCACACCAGCAACTGCCCGTCGGCACGCACCGCATAGGTTTGGGGGTCCACCTCCATGCAGGGCAGGTAGGCATTGTGGACCATGTCATGCTTGCGCTGCTCGCGGATGTTCTTCACCGCCGACAGGGGCTTTTGCAAGCCAAAGCGCTCTCCGATGCCGGCGCGCAAGCCCGCGTGCGAGACAAAGGTCAGCGAACCGCAGGTCAGTGCCCCGCCAAAGCTGCCGAACATGGGTCGGTAATGCACCGGCTGCGGTGTGGGGATGGAGGCGTTCGGGTCGCCCATGGCGGCCAGGGCGATGAAGCCGCCCTTCATGACGATGGCCGGTTTGATGCCAAAGAACGCGGGCTTCCAGATCACAAGGTCGGCCCATTTGCCCACGGCGATGCTGCCCACCTCGTGGCTGACGCCCTGGGCAATGGCGGGGTTGATGGTGTATTTGGCGATGTAGCGTTTGACCCGGAAATTGTCGTGCCGGTCGGTGTCACCGGGCAGGCTGCCGCGTTGCTGCTTCATTTTGTGCGCGGTTTGCCAGGTGCGGATGATGACCTCGCCCACGCGGCCCATGGCCTGGCTGTCGCTGCTCATCATGCTGATGGCACCCAGGTCGTGCAGGATGTCCTCGGCCGCGATGGTCTCCTTGCGGATGCGGCTTTCGGCAAAGGCCAGGTCTTCGGCGATCGCGGCGTCCAGGTGGTGGCAGACCATCAGCATGTCCACATGCTCGTCCAGGGTGTTGATGGTGTAAGGCCGGGTGGGGTTGGTCGACGAGGGCAGCACATTGGCTTCGCCCACGACTTTGAGGATGTCCGGTGCATGCCCGCCGCCTGCGCCTTCGGTGTGGAAGGAATGGATGCAGCGGCCCTTGAAGGCGGCGATGGTGTCCTCCACAAAGCCCGACTCGTTGAGCGTGTCGGTGTGGATCGCCACCTGGGTGTCGGTGGCCTCGGCCACGTCCAGGCAGTTGCTGATCGCCGCCGGGGTCGAGCCCCAGTCTTCGTGCAGTTTCATGCCGATCGCGCCCGCATCGATTTGCTCGTGCAAGGCATTGGGCAAGCTGGCATTGCCCTTGCCCAGAAAGCCCAGGTTCATCGGGAAGGCGTCGGCCGCCTGCAGCATGCGCTCGATGTTCCAGGGGCCGGGGGTGCAGGTGGTGGCAAAAGTGCCGGTGGCCGGGCCGGTACCGCCACCGAGCATGGTGGTCACGCCGCTGGCCAGGGCCTCGTCGATCTGCTGGGGTGCGATGAAGTGGATGTGGCTGTCGATGCCGCCTGCGGTGACGATCAGGCCCTCGCAGCTGACGATCTCGGTGCCGGGGCCGATCACGATGTCCACGCCCGGTTGTGTGTCGGGGTTGCCGGCCTTGCCAATGGCCGCGATGCGGTTGCCCTTGAGGCCGATGTCGGCCTTGACGATGCCCCAGTGGTCGATGATCAGCGCATTGGTCAGCACGCAGTCCATGGCCCCAGGCGCTTGCGCGCCTGTGCCGGGTGCGTCGTTGCTGCGCTGCGATTGCGCCATGCCGTCGCGGATGGTTTTGCCACCGCCGAACTTCACCTCTTCGCCATAGCCTCCGGCCTGCAAGGTGAAGTCCTTTTCCACCTCGACGACCAGGCAGGTGTCGGCCAGACGGACCCGGTCGCCCACCGTGGGGCCGTAGGTTTCGGCATACGCGCGTTTGTCGATCTGGGCCATGTCAATCTGCTTTCTGTGAAGGCTCGGCCAAGGCACCGTGGATCAGCCCCTGAAAACCGTGCACCACACGGTCACCGGCGTAGTCCACCAGCTCCACCGTGCGTTGTTGTCCGGGCTCGAAACGCACCGCGTTGCCCGATGGGATGTTCAGCCGCATGCCCAGGGCCACGGCGCGGTCGAAGCGCAAGCCGGCATTGGTCTCGGCAAAGTGGTAGTGCGAGCCGACCTGAATCGGCCGGTCGCTGGCGTTGTGCACGACGACCGTGCAGGTGCGCCGGCCCACGTTGAGCTGGTGTTGGCCGGGCTCGATCAGGAATTCACCGGGGGTCATGCGGGGCTCACTTTTTGCCGAAGTAAACCGCCAGAGCCACCAGGGCGGCTGCCACCACAAAGCCCAGCACATCGGTGGCGTGCCAGTGGGTGCCGCCCAGGCCGTGGCCTTCGTGGGCCAGGGCCTTGTGGACCATGAGGGCGATGGTCAGGGGCAGCGCGAATCGGAGTTTTTTCATGGAGCGGTCCAGGCAGGGTCAAACAATGGGTTGGTGCACGGTCACCAGTTTGGTGCCGTCGGGGAAAGTGGCTTCGATCTGGATGTCGGGGATCATTTCGGGGATGCCCTCCATCACATCGGCGCGGGTCAACACGGTGCGGCCCTCGCTCATGAGTTGGGCCACGGTCTTGCCCTCGCGTGCGCCCTCCATCACGGCGGCGCAGATCAGTGCGATGGCTTCGGGGTAATTGAGTTTCAGACCCCGGGCCTTGCGCCGCTCGGCCAGCAAGGCGGCGGTGAAGATCAGGAGCTTGTCTTTTTCGCGGGGGGTCAGTTCCATTTTGGTGCGCCGTGAGCGTTTTGGTGCGTTGAATGCATTGGAGTGAGCAAAAAACATGCCCTATATGGAGGGTAGAAAAATTTCCTTAGAAAAGCCATGGTTTTCAGGGTTCTCCCTAGGGTTGGCACGGTGATTGCGAGATGGGGGTCAGCGCTGTTTTTCGGTGCGTGTTTCAACAACCTACCTTCCTGATTGGAGTGATCTCATGATGAACCGTCGCGGCAACCTCAAAGCCCTCGCCACCGCCTGCGCCATCGCGGCCGGCAGTCTGACCTTTGCACAACATGCCCAGGCGCAAGCGGGCAACACCATCAAGGTGGGTGTGCTGCACAGCCTGTCGGGCACCATGGCCATTTCCGAGACGGTGCTCAAGGACACCGTGCTGATGGCGATCGACGAGATCAACGCCAAGGGCGGTGTGCTCGGCAAAAAACTCGAACCCGTGATCGTGGACCCCGCCTCCAACTGGCCCTTGTTCGCCGAAAAAACCAAGCAGCTGCTCACCCAGGACAAGGTGGCCGTGATTTTCGGTTGCTGGACTTCGGTGTCGCGCAAGTCGGTGCTGCCGGTGGTGGAAGAACTCAACGGCCTGCTGTTCTACCCGGTGCAGTACGAGGGTGAGGAGCTCTCCAAAAACGTGTTCTACACCGGCGCTGCGCCCAACCAGCAGGCCATCCCCGCGGTGGACTACCTGATGAGCAAGGACGGCGGCTCGGCCAAGCGCTGGGTGCTGCTGGGCACCGACTACGTCTACCCCCGCACCACCAACAAGATCCTGCGCGCTTACCTCAAGAGCAAAGGCGTGAAAGACAGCGACATCGACGAGAAGTACACCCCGTTTGGCCACTCCGACTACCAGACCATCGTGGCCGACATCAAGAAGTTCTCAACCGGTGGCAAGACCGCGGTGGTGTCCACCATCAACGGCGACTCCAACGTGCCCTTTTACAAGGAACTGGGCAATGCCGGCCTGAAGGCCAAGGACGTGCCGGTGGTCGCTTTCTCGGTGGGTGAGGAAGAGCTGCGCGGCGTGGACACCAAGCCATTGGTGGGTCACTTGGCGGCCTGGAACTACTTCATGAGCATCAAGAATCCGGCCAATGACGAGTTCACCAAAAAGTGGGCCGCCTACGCCAAGGCCAAGAACATCCCCGGTCACAAGGACAAGCCCCTGACCAACGACCCGATGGAGGCCACCTACATCGGCATCAACATGTGGAAGCAGGCGGTGGAAAAAGCCAAGTCGACCGACACCGACAAAGTGATCGCCGCCATGGCCGGTCAGACCTTCAAGGCGCCCTCGGGCATCGTCTCCAAGATGGACGAGAAAAACCACCACCTGCACAAGTCGGTGTTCATCGGCGAGATCAAGGCCGATGGCCAGTTCAACGTGGTCTGGAAAACACCCGGCCCCGTGAAAGCCAAGCCCTGGAGCCCTTTCATCCCCGGCAACGACAAAAAGCCCGACGAGCCCGCCAAGAAGTGAGGGTCTGAGTGCGTCCTGCAAGGGGGAGGGCGCAAGCCCTTCCCCCCGGAATGGAAGAGATGAGCAAGATGAACAGATGGACCCTGAAAGGCGCCTTGATGGCCTGCCTGCTGTGGGCGGTGGCAGCGGCCCAGGCCTTGACGCTGGACCAAGCCCTGGGCATGGCGGTGGGCGAGGGTGATGCGCGCCTGGCGGCGCTGTCCCAAGCCGTGGCGCAAGGCGATGACAGGACCGCCGCCTACCTGCAGGCCCTGGCCGACGATGTGGTCAAGGTGTCCAAGGGCCAGGTGCTGGTGGTGCGCGATGGCCAAGGCACAGACCCGGTGACGGGCCAAGCCATGCCCGTGCCCGCAGAGGCCGAGGACGTGGTGCTGAACAACCGCTTGCGCGGCGAGATCGACACAGCCCTGGCGGCCCTGAAATTGTTCAGCGCCGATGTGAAGGTGCGCCGTGCGGCCGCCCTGTCCTTGCTCAAGGAGCCCGACATCGGTCGCAGGCCTGTGCTGGAAAAAGCCCTGGCCCATGAAAAAGACCTGGCGGTGCAAAGCCTGGTGCGCCAGGCCCTGGCCGCCGCTGTGCTGGGCAGCGAGATGCCCAAGGACCGCTGGCTGGCCGCCCGTGAACTGGCCGCCAGCCGCCAGCCCGAAATCCTGCTCTTGTTGAACCAGCAACTGGCCCAGGAGGCAGAGCCTGCGGTGAAGCAAGAAATTCAGCAGGCCCTGGCCCAGGTGCAGGACAGCCTGCGCTGGGGCGAGCGTCTGGGCACCTTGTTCACCGGGGCCAGCCTGGGTTCGATCTTGCTGTTGGTGGCCCTGGGTCTGGCCATCACCTATGGCCTGATGGGCGTCATCAACATGGCCCACGGTGAACTGATCATGATCGGGGCCTACGCCACCTATGTGGTGCAGACCCTGTTTCGCGCGCATTGGCCGCAGGCCTTCGACGCCTATTTGCTGGTGGCCCTGCCGGTGGCCTTCCTCAGCTCGGCGCTGGTGGGCGCGGTGATGGAGCGCAGCGTCATCAGGCACCTGTATGGCCGGCCGCTGGAAACCCTGCTGGCCACCTGGGGCATCAGCCTGGTGCTGATGCAGGGCGTGCGCAGCCTGTTTGGCGCGCAAAACGTGGGCGTGGAAAACCCCTCGTGGATGAGCGGCTCGCTGCAGCTGCTGCCCAATTTGCAACTGCCTTGGAACCGCGTGCTGATCGTCCTGTTTGCGCTGGCGGTGTTGGTGGGCGTGACGCTGTTGATCGCCAAAACACGGCTGGGCCTGTTCGTGCGTGGCGTCACGCAAAACCGGCCCATGGCCTCGTGCATGGGCGTGAACACCGCCCGCATCGACACCAGCGCCTTTGCCCTGGGCTCGGGCATGGCGGGTCTGGCCGGTTGCGCCCTGAGCCAGGTGGGCAATGTGGGCCCGGACCTGGGCCAGAGCTACATCGTGGACGCCTTCATGGTGGTGGTGCTCGGTGGCGTGGGGCAGCTGGCCGGCACGGTGTACGCCGCCTTGGGCCTGGGCCTGGCCAACAAACTGCTCGAGGGCTGGACCGGCGCGGTGCTGGCCAAGATCGCCGTGCTGGTCTTCATCATCGTCTTCATCCAGAAGCGACCGCAAGGCATTTTTGCGATGAAAGGGCGCGAAGCATGAACCCCTCCCCGATGGCATTTCCCCCAGCCCCGGGGCTGCTCTCGCGCCAGGCCTGGACCGCTTGGGGGCTGGCATGGATCGCTGTAGGGGTGTTGGCCCCCGTGCTCAACCTGTGGGTGCCGGTGGACAGCCCCTGGCACCTGAGCGATTTTGCGGTGTCCCTGATCGGCAAGATCATGTGCTACGCCATCTGCGCCCTGGCCATGGACCTGATCTGGGGCTACACCGGCATCCTGTCGCTGGGCCATGGCCTGTTCTTCGCTTTGGGCGGGTACGTGATGGGCATGTACCTGATGCGCCAGATCGGCCAGGACGGCCACTACAAAAGCGACTTGCCCGACTTCATGGTCTTCCTCGACTGGAAAGCCTTGCCCTGGCACTGGGCCTTGTCGGACAGTTTTGTGGCCACACTGCTGCTGGTGGTGCTGGTGCCCGGCCTGATCGCCTTCGTGTTCGGCTACTTTGCCTTCCGCTCGCGCATCAAGGGGGTGTACTTTTCCATCATCACCCAGGCCATGACCTTTGCGGCCATGCTGCTGTTCTTCCGCAATGAAACCGGCCTGGGTGGCAACAATGGCTTCACCGACTTCAAACGCATCCTCGATCTGCCGATCGCCACACCCGGCATGCGCATGACGCTGTTTGTGCTCACCGGCTTGACGCTGCTGGGTTTCCTTTTGTTTTCGCGCTGGCTGGTGGGCAGCAAATACGGCCGGGTCTTGATGGCCATTCGCGATGCCGAATCGCGGGTCATGTTTTCGGGCTATTCGCCACTGCCCTACAAGCTGAGCATCTGGGTCATCTCGGCCGTGATGTGCGGCATCGCGGGCGCCTTGTATGTGCCACAGGTGGGCATCATCAACCCGGGTGAGATGAGCCCGGCCAACTCGATCGAGATCGCGGTGTGGGCGGCCGTGGGCGGTCGCGGCACCTTGATCGGGCCCATCGTCGGCGCGTTTTTGGTGAACGGGGCCAAGAGCTGGCTCACGGTGACGGCGCCCGAGTTTTGGCTGTACTTTCTGGGCGCGCTGTTCATCGTGGTGACCCTGTATTTGCCACAAGGTGTGGTGGGGGTGTGGGCCAAGCTGCGCCAGAGGAAAGGCGGTGCCCCATGACGCCCGACCTGCTGCAACGCGGCGCCCAGCGCGTCGCGCAACATGCCCAGCACCGGAGCGAGTCGACCGCATCGGGCGGGCGCAGTGCGGGCTATGGCCGGGTGCTGCACAACGCCCAGGAAGTGGACCTGACCCATGGCCGCATCCTGTACCTGGACGACGTGAGCGTGAGCTTTGACGGCTTCAAGGCCATCAACCGGCTGTCGCTCGACATCGCCCCCGGCGAGTTGCGCTGCATCATTGGCCCCAACGGCGCGGGCAAGACCACCCTGATGGACATCATCACCGGCAAGACCCGGCCGGACGAGGGCACCGTGTTTTTTGGCAGCACCATCGACCTGCTGCGCCACAACGAGCCCGAGATCGCGCAGCTGGGCATTGGCCGCAAGTTCCAAAAGCCCACGGTGTTCGAGCAGCTGACGGTGTTTGAGAACCTCGAGCTCGCTTTGAAGACGCCCAAGGGCGTGAGCGCCTCGATGTTCTTCCGGCTCGACTCGCGCCAAAGCGACCGCCTGGCCGAAGTGCTGCACACCATCCACCTGGCCGACAGCGTCGGACGGCCTGCCGGCTTGCTCAGCCACGGCCAAAAACAGTGGCTGGAGATCGGCATGCTGCTCATGCAAGAGCCCAGGTTGTTGTTGCTCGACGAGCCCGTGGCCGGCATGACCGACCACGAGACCGAGCGCACCGCCGAGCTGTTTCTGAGCCTCAAAGGCCGGCACTCGCTGATGGTGGTGGAGCACGACATGGGTTTCATCCGCACCATCTCCGACATCGTCACTGTGCTGTGCGATGGCGCGGTGCTGGCCCAGGGCACGCTCGACCAGGTTCAGGCCGATGAACGGGTGATCGAGGTTTATCTGGGACGTTGACCATGACGCCAGCACGCTTGGCGCACCGCGGTGCGCGCCCACACCCGCAACACGGCTTTGCTGCAGGTGCCCCCACCTGTGGCCGAAAGAGATCGCACCATGCTTGAGGTCCAAAACATCCACCAGTTCTACGGCGGCTCGCACATCCTGCGCGGTGTGAGTTTGACCGCCCCGGCCGGCCAGGTCACCGTGCTGCTGGGCCGCAACGGCGTGGGCAAAACCACCTTGCTCAAATCGCTCATGGGCTTGGTGCCGGTCAAAAGCGGCAGTGTCACCCTGCAAGGTCGGGACCTGACCATGGCCCAGCCTTATGAACGCGCGGCCGCAGGCGTGGGCTATGTGCCCCAAGGCCGGGAGATCTTTGCCCGCCTCTCGGTTGAGGACAACCTGCGCATGGGCCTGGCCACCCGGCCTGGCGGCACGCCCATCCCGCCCGAGTTGTTCGAGCTGTTCCCTGTGCTTCAGCAAATGCTGCAGCGCCGGGGCGGTGATTTGTCCGGCGGCCAGCAGCAACAACTGGCCATTGCCCGCGCCCTGGCCGCCCAGCCGCGTGTGCTGATCCTGGACGAGCCCACCGAAGGCATCCAGCCCAGCATCATCAAGGACATCGGCCGCGTCATCCGTCAACTGGCCGACGTGGGCCTGCAAGGCCAGCGCATGGCCGTGCTCCTGTGCGAGCAGTACTACGACTTTGCCGAGGAACTGGCCGACCAGTACCTGGTGATGGAACGCGGCGAGGTCATCGCCAGCGGACCCGGCAGCGAGATGCAGGCCAAGAACATTCGTCAGCTGGTGGCGATTTGAAACCGCCGCCCATTCACAGGGCGTTGATCGGAATCTTCAGGTAAGCCGTGCCATTGGCCTCGGGAGGCGGCATGTCACCGGCGCGGATGTTGACCTGCACCGCCGGCAGGATGAGGACCGGCATCTCCAATGTGGCATCGCGGCGGGTGCGCATCTCGACGAACTCGGCCTGGCTGACCCCATCGTGCACATGGATGTTGTGGGCGCGCTGCGCGGCCACCGTGGTCTCGAACGCCACGGGGCGCGCATTCGGCGGGTAGTCGTGGCACATGAACAGGCGGGTTTCGGGCGGCAGGCTCAAAACCTTTTGGACCGAGGCATACAGCGCGCTGGCGTCGCCCCCGGGAAAGTCGCAGCGGGCGGTGCCCACGTCGGGCATGAACAGCGTGTCGCCGACAAACACCGCATCGCCCACCTGGTAGGCCACGCAGGCGGGCGTGTGGCCTGGCACGGCCATCACCCGGGCGGTGAGCTCGCCGATGCTGAACGCTTGTCCGTCCTGGAGCAGCACGTCGAATTGCGAACCGTCCAGGCGGAACTCGGGCTCGAGGTTGAAAATGCCCTTGAACACCTTTTGCACCCGTGTGATCTGATCACCGATGGCGATTTGACCGCCCAGCTTTTTCTGGAGGTAAGGCGCGGCGCTCAGGTGGTCGGCGTGGGCATGGGTCTCCAAAATCCACTGAACCTGCAGGCCCTGGGCCTGGACCTGGTCGATGAGCTGGTCGGCCGAGGTGGTGCGGGTGCGGCCGGACTTGGGGTCGTAGTCGAGCACCGAATCGATGATCGCGGCGGCCGAGCCCGGGCCGTTGTGCACCAGGTAGCTGACGGTCCAGGTGGCAGGGTCAAAAAAGCCTTGTACCTGGGGCTTGGGTGTGGCGCTGTGCATGGATCACTCCTTTCATTTAAGTTTTTAATAGTCTATTGACAAATATATTGTTTGTCAATAAAGTTTGGGCTTGGCACTTTTTTCCCTGCCATACGAGAACGTCCCGATGACCCCACACACACTCGATCTCCAGGAAATGCAAGCGGCCGCAGGGCGCGCCTGCGAACTGATGAAGGTGCTGGCCAACCCAGACCGCCTGCTGATTTGCTGCCAGTTGTCCCAGCAAGAGATGTGCGTGGGCGAACTCGAGGCCAACTTGGGCATCATGCAACCGACGCTGTCCCAGCAGCTGACTGTGCTGCGCCATGCCGAGCTGGTGACCACGCGACGCGAAGGCAAGAACATCTTTTACCAGCTCTCCAGCGTTCCCGCCCTGGCCGTGATGAACACCCTTTTTCAGCAGTTTTGCACCCCCCTCAACACAAGGAGCAAGAAATGACCATCGACTGGACCCACTTCACCCCCTGGACGGCCCTGGCCGGCGGCATCTTGCTGGGCATCGCCTCGGCCGCATTCATTTTGCTCAATGGCCGTGTGCTGGGCATCAGCGGCATTCTGGGCGGGTTGCTCATGCCCCGGCGCGGCGATGCCAGTTGGCGCGTGTTTTTCTTGCTGGGCATGCTGCTGGCGCCGGCCAGTCTGTCGCTGCTGGCGCCGGGGCTGATCAGTGCCCCGCGCATCGAGGCCAGCAACGTCGCCATTGTGGCTGCAGGCTTGCTGGTGGGTCTGGGCACGCGTTATGGCTCGGGCTGCACCAGCGGCCATGGCGTGTGTGGCTTGTCGCGCCTGTCGCCGCGTTCGCTGGTGGCCACGCTGGCCTTCATGGCCTCGGGTTTTGCCATGGTCTACACCGTCCGTCACTTGTTCTGAAGGAGTCTGTCATGAACCGTTTTTCTGAATTCCTTGTGGGCCTCCTGTTTGGTTGGGGCCTCTTGATCTCGGGCATGACCGACCCGGGCAAGGTGATCGGCTTTTTGGACCTGGCCGGCACCTGGGACCCCTCACTGGCTTTTGTCATGGGCGGCGGCGTCTTGGTCGGTTTGCTGGGCTTTACCCTGGCCAAGAAACGCACCACCAGCTTTCTGGGTTCGGCCATGCACCTGCCCACGTCGCGCGACATCGACCGTCGGCTGGTGCTGGGGTCCCTCACCTTTGGTGCTGGCTGGGGCCTGGCGGGCTTTTGCCCAGGCCCGGGCATCGTGGCCATGGGCGCGGGCGAGTCTAAGGCGGCCTTGTTCGTGTTGGCCATGATCGCTGGCATGGGGGTGTTCGAGGTGCTCGATCGCCAGGCCAAGGCCAAGGCCTTGGCAGCCGGCGGCGAAGGGACCTGAGATGCTGGCGAGAGGGCACTGGCCAGCTGTCGAATGGACGCGCGGCTACAACCGCGCCACATTGAGCAGCGACCTGGTGGCAGCGGTCATCGTGACCCTCATGCTGATTCCGCAGAGCCTGGCTTATGCGGCGCTGGCCGGACTGCCGCCACAGGTGGGCCTGTATGCCAGCATCGCGCCGCTGCTGCTGTATGCGGTATGGGGCAGCAGTCGCGTGCTGGCGGTGGGTCCCGTGGCCGTGGTCTCGTTGATGACGGCAACGGCCATTGGCGAGTTGGCGCAGGCGGGTTCGCCTGCCTATTGGGCGCTGGCGATCACGCTGGCTTTTCTCTCGGGGGCCATGCTGTTGCTGATGGGCCTGATGCGCCTGGGTTTTCTGGCCAATTTCCTCAGTCACCCGGTGATCTCGGGCTTCATCACGGCCTCGGCCTTGCTGATTGCCGCTGGCCAGCTCAAAGTGATCCTGGGAATCCAGGCAAGTGGACACCATTTTTTCGATCTGATGTTGGCCCTGATGCTTCACCTGCCGCAAGCCCATGCCCTGAGCGCAGCGATCGGGCTTGGCACGGTGGCCTTTCTGTTCTGGGCCCGGCGGGGCGTCAAGCCGCTGCTGAGTCGCCTGGGACTGGGACCACGTTGGGCCGATGGCTTGTCACGGGCCGCGCCGGTGGCGGGCATCGCGGTCACCGCCGTGCTCACCTGGGCGGGTCAGTGGCACGAGCAGGGCGTTCGCATCGTCGCCGACGTGCCCCAGGGTCTGCCGCCGCTCACGATGCCGTCCTGGGATCTCGCGCTTTGGCAGCAGCTGGCGGTTTCCGCCTTGCTGATCAGCTTGGTGGGTTTTGTGGAATCGGTATCGGTGGGCCAGACCTTGGCGGCCAAGCGTCGCCAGCGCATTGAACCTGACCGTGAATTGGTGGCACTGGGCGCCAGCAACCTGGGCGCAGCCTTCACCGGCGGCTTTCCTGTGACCGGCGGCTTTGCACGCTCGGTCGTGAATTTCGACGCTGGGGCACAGACACCGGCCGCTGGCATCTTCACTGCGGTGGGCATTTTGCTGGCGGCCATGCTGCTCACGCCGGCGTTGTACTTCGTGCCTCAGGCCACGCTGGCCGCCACCATCGTGGTGGCGGTCCTGTCCCTGGTGGACCTGCACATGCTGCGCAGCACCTGGGCCTATTCGCGCTCAGATTTTTCGGCGGTGATCGTCACTTTGCTGGTCACACTGGCCGTGGGTGTGGAGGCGGGTCTGGTGGCCGGTGTGGCCATTTCGTTGCTGCTGTACCTCTACAAGACCAGCCGGCCGCACATCGCAGAGGTCGGGTGGGTGCCTGGCACAGAGCATTTTCGCAATGTGCTGCGCCACAAGGTACAGGTGAGCCCACAATTGGCCAGCCTGCGCGTGGACGAAAGCCTGTACTTTGCCAACGCCCGCGTGCTGGAAGACCGCGTCAACGCCCTGGTGGCCGAACGGCCACAGCTCAGGCATTTGGTGCTGCAATGCTCGGCCATCAACGACATCGATGCCAGCGCCCTTGAAAGTCTGGAAGCTATTGACCAGCGCTTGCGCGACGCGGGTGTGCGTCTGCACCTGAGCGAGGTCAAGGGCCCCGTGATGGACCGGCTGCAGACCACAGGTTTTCTGAAGCATCTGAGCGGTCAGGTGCATCTCACCCACTATCAAGCCGTCACCCAATGGGCACCCGACATCTTCAATGTTTCCGAGGTCGGTGCGTGAATGGAAGATGGCGCCGCGATGTCTCACCCTAAAGGTGCCACAGTCTGGGCAAGGTCCCCGGCAAATCCCACAGCGCCTGGCGCCACGCGGCCCACACCTGCCGGAGCAATTGCGTGGCCGGCTCGGTCACCGGGGCCAGCGCCCGCATCACGATGACCTGGGGGTGCGGCGCAGTGGCCCCGGCGGACAGGCGCAGGGGCGAGGCTTCCAACAGCTCGCGCGCCACAGCC
Source organism: Comamonadaceae bacterium (assembly GCA_027490555.1). GTDB lineage: Bacteria > Pseudomonadota > Gammaproteobacteria > Burkholderiales > Burkholderiaceae_C > Limnohabitans_A. The sequence goes on from JAIXXW010000267.1 coordinate 17,810, forward strand.
AAGGCCCGGTCGCGGCGTTCATCGGCGATGCCGCTGCCCGCTGCCATCACCAGCGTGGCCATGCAGCGTTGGCCGGCCAGGCCCAGAGGACCGTCCATGAGCCGGGTGTCGCTGGCACCGATGCGGCCACGCTCCAGCCAGACGCCTGGGATCTCCATATGCTGGCGAAATGTGCCTTGCGCATAGGGCATGTCGGCGGCGGGCAATCCGAATGCTGTGATGTCCCAGGCCATCAACTCGGCCCCGGGCGCCAGCTCGAACACCGCGCGGTTGAGCGCGTCGCAGCCGTTGTAGGCAATGGCTTCCAGAGGCAGCCATTCGAGGCGTGCGCCTTGTTCCAGCCGGGCATGCACTTGCTGCGTGGCCAGCCCGGCTTCGGAGCGGTAAAAGCGTGTGGCCCCGGGGGTGGTGACCAGCCCGTGCGCGCCGGGCCCCACCGTGACCTGGATGTCGAGGGTGTCGCCGCCCACCAGGCCACTGGGGGGGTGCACCAACACGTTGTGGCACACCGCATCGCCCTCGGGGTAGAGGCTTTGCAGGATGCGCAAGGGGCCTTGGTGCAGGAAGCGGGCCACGCTGCGCCCGGCCTCCTGGGTGTAGTCCAGCTGCAAGCTGGCCTGCCAGGTCTTGCCTGGCATGGCCGTTGTGACACGCTCCATGCCGGCCTGGCTCAAAGCGCGCACATCATTCGCTTTGCGAGCCGCGGTGCGCCCAGCCGGTGGTGTGCTTTTCGATGGCGCTGAACAGCTCGTACATGGCCATGGCCATGACACCCACCACCACCAGGCCGGAGAAGGCCAGGCCCATCTGCATGGCCGAGCCGGCCGAGATCAGCAGGTAACCAATGCCTTCGTTGGACGCAGTCATCTCGGACACCGTGGTGCCCACAAAGGCCAGCGTGATGGCCACTTTGAGCGAGCCATAAAAGTAAGGCATGGAGCGGGGCAGGCCCACTTTGACCAGCACATCCCAGCGTTTGGCGCCCAGCACACGCAGCACGTCTTCGAGCTCGGGCTCGAGCGTGGCCAGACCCGTGGCGATGTTCACCATGATTGGGAAGAAGCTGATGAGAAAAGCGGTGAGGATGGCCGGGCCGATGCCGATGCCGAACCACACCACCAGAATCGGGACGAAGGCCGCTTTGGGCAAGGCGTTGAAGGCGGTCATGAGCGGGTACACGGCCGCATAGGCCAGGCGCGAGCTGCCGATGATGAAGCCCAGCAACACCCCGACCACGATGGCGATGCCAAAGCCCACCATGGTGACCCAGAAGGTGCGCCAGGCGTGACCCGCGATCACGTCGCTGAACTCGATGGTTTGTTGCGCAATGCGCGAAGGGCTAGGGAAAACGAATTCCGAAACGTTGAAGGCGCGACACAGGCCTTCCCAGACCAGGATGCTCAGCACCAGCAAGATCCAGGGGGACCAGCTTTCGAGGGATTTCTTGTTCATGAGGGGCTCCCGCTTATTGTTGGATGGCCGCACCGGTTTTGCGCATGGCACCGATGTGGCCGCGCAGCTCGTGCACGATGTTGGTGAATTCGGGTGTGTAGGTGATTTCCAGATCGCGCGGCCTGGGCAGGTCGATCTCGCGTTTGACCACAAAGCGGCCCGGGCTCTTGCTCATCACGTACACCGTGTCGGCCAGGAACACCGACTCGCGCAGGTCGTGGGTGACCAAGATGACGTTGAATTTTTGCTCGGTCCACAGGTCGCGCAAGATGCACCAGAGTTCTTCGCGGGTGAAGGCGTCGAGCGCACCGAAGGGCTCGTCGAGCAAGAGCATCTTGGGTTCATGGATCAGGGCGCGGCAGATGCTCGCGCGTTGCTGCATGCCGCCCGACAGTTGCCAGGGGAACTTGTCCTCGTAGCCGCCCAGGCCCACGGTGTTGAGCAGTTTGCGCGCACGCTCCACATACTCGGCCTTCTTTTCCTTGAAGTGGGTGCGGTAGGGCTCCACGATTTCGAGGGGCAGCAGCACGTTGTCTAGGGTGGTGCGCCAGGGCAGCAGGGACGAGGCCTGAAACGCCATGCCGCTGATCTTGAGCGGGCCGGTCACCGGCTGACCGTCCACCAGGATGCGGCCTTTGCTGGGCATC
>JAIXXW010000209.1 GCA_027490555.1 Comamonadaceae bacterium
CCACTGCCAGGGCATGCTGCTGGACATGTTTGGGACTTTTGTGAACCCTCTGGAAAACGAGCTCGGCATCAAGTCCCACCACCGGGTCGGGCGGTTTTCGGATGTGAGCAAAAGCAAGGCGTACCACGATCGGATCGAGGCCATCAATTTCTCCTTGGCCCACGACGATGGCCAATCCAACCGCGATCTGGAATCGGCCGATGTGATTTTGGTGGGTGTCAGCCGCAGCGGCAAAACCCCCACCAGCTTGTACCTGGCCATGCAGCATGGCCTGAAAGCGGCCAACTACCCCTTGATTCCGGAAGATTTTGACCGCAAACAGTTGCCACCGGCACTGGTGCCACACCGCAAAAAAATCTTCGGTTTGAGCATTCACCCCGACCGCTTGGCTGAAATCCGCGCAGAACGCAGACCCGATTCTCGTTACGCCAGCCTTGACAACTGCCGAATGGAAGTCTCTGAAGCCGAAGCCATGATGCGCCGCTCGGGCATCCGCTGGCTGTCGACCACCACCAAATCGATCGAAGAAATCGCCACCACCATCTTGCAGGAGATCAAACCCGAGCGCCTGATCTACTGAGGCAAGCGCTCAGGGCAGGCTGGCGGCAATGCGCTCGGCGCACTGTCGCGCCTGCTGGGCATCCCGGGCCTCCACCATCACCCGCACCAAGGGTTCGGTGCCGCTGGCGCGGATCAGGACACGGCCGGTGTCGCCCAACAGGGCTTCCACGGCCCGGGCGGTGTCCCACAAGGGGGCATGGACTTGCCAGTCGAAACCGGAGGCCAGGCGCACATTGATCAAGGTTTGCGGAAACAGTGTGATGCCGTCCAGCAATTGCGCCATGGATTGGCCACTGCCGACACAGGCTTGCAAAACCTGCAAAGCGCTCACCAAACCATCGCCCGTGGTGTGTTTGTCCAGGGCCAGCAAATGCCCCGAACCTTCGCCGCCCAACAACCAGCCCTTGTCGTGCAACACCTCCAGCACATAGCGGTCGCCCACCTTGGCCCGCACAAACTGAACGCCACGTTGTTTCAGGGCCAACTCGACCGCCAGATTGGTCATCAAAGTGCCGACAACGCCTGGCACCGCTTCGTCACGGGCCAGACGGTCCGCCACCATGAGGTAGAGCAATTCATCGCCGTTGAACAGCCTGCCGCTGGCGTCGACCAACTGCAGCCTGTCGGCATCGCCGTCCAGGGCTATGCCATAGTCGGCCCGGTGGTCCTTGACCGCCTGCACCAGGGCTTGGGGGTGGGTGGCCCCCACACCCTGGTTGATGTTCAGGCCATTGGGCGAACAAGCGATCGCGATCACTTCGGCGCCCAGTTCATGAAAAACTTTGGGCGCTATGTGGTAGGCCGCCCCGTTGGCAGCATCCACCACGATCTTCAAGCCCTTGAGCGTCAGGTCGTTCGAGAAAGTGCTTTTGCAAAATTCAATGTAACGGCCCGCCGCATCGTCCAGACGCCGGGTTTTGCCCAGACAGGCCGACTCGGCCCAGACAGGGTCTTGCAGCAGCGTGGCCTCCACGGTTTCCTCCCAGGCATCGGACAGCTTCTGGCCCTGGGCGCTGAAAAACTTGATGCCATTGTCTTGAAAGGGGTTGTGGCTGGCACTGATCACCACACCCAAGGTGGCCCGTTGCGCTCGGGTCAAATAGGCCACTGCAGGGGTTGGCACAGGCCCCAACAGCACCACGTCAACGCCGGCAGAGTTGAATCCCGACTCGAGCGCGCTTTCCAGCATGTAGCCCGAAATCCGGGTGTCTTTGCCGATCAACACCGTGGGATGCGCTTCCTGTGACTTCAAGACCCGTCCGACGGCATGCGCCAAACGCAACATGAAATCGGGCGTGATGGGGCTTTGACCCACAGTGCCACGAATCCCATCTGTGCCGAAATACTGACGCGCCATGTGAACCATCCAGCCGTTGAACACCAATCACTGGATTTTAGTCGTCGTGAGCGTCCGACCCTGCCGCAGCAGGCGGCCTCGGTGACTCAGCGCGCCGTGGCCTGCTGGGTCATGGCGCGCCAGACCGCCAATGCCTCCGCCGTTTCCTTGACATCGTGCACACGCAAAACCGACGCGCCCCGCTCCACGGCCAGCAAGGCCGCAGCCACGCTGGCCACTTGTCTTTGTGCGGGCTGCGGCACTTGCCCATCCCGGGTGAGTGCCGCGCCCAATGCCGACTTTCTGGACCAACCCGCCAACACGGGGCGGCGCAGGCGCAGCAAATGGGCCTGACCGGCAAGCAACTGGAAGTTCTGGGCCACTGTTTTGCCAAAACCAATGCCTGGATCGAGCACCAGCCTGGAGACGGACACCCCCCTACCCTGCGCCGCGTCCAAGCGCTCTTGCAAAAATCCTTCGACTTCGCTCAGGACATCGCCCTGGAGGGTCTTGGTTTGCATGGTTGGCGGGTCACGGTGCATGTGCATCAGGCACACACCGCAACGGGGATGGGCCGCCACCACCTCCATGGCCCCGGGCTGACGCAGAGCCCAAACATCGTTGATGATGTCCACCCCCCAGTCCAGCACGGCTTGCATCACCTCGGGCTTGTATGTGTCCACGGAGATCGGAACCCGCCATTGGACGGCAGCTTTGATGAATGGTGCCAACCGAGCCAACTCCTGCGCCAGTGGCAGCGGGATGGCACCCGGACGCGTCGACTCTGCGCCGACATCCAGAATGTCAGCCCCCTCGCTCAACAGCTTTTCTGCGTGCCGCAAAGCCTGTCCGGTCTCGGCGAACTGACCTCCGTCCGAAAACGAGTCTGGGGTGAGGTTCACAATGCCCATGATCTTGGGCTGCGAGAGGTCCAGATCAAAGCGGGTGGTCTGCCATGGCATGGCCGTGGCGGCGAAACCGGAGCGGGCTTGCATGCGAGAGACTCCATGAAGAACGGGGCCTGGTGGCCCCGTTTTGGACTTTCGGTGCTTGAAAAATCAAGCCGCGGTGGTGGCGGGTTCGGTTTGCACCACCGGTGCACCGCCGTCATGCCCGCCACCAGAGGGCGGCGTGCGGGGCGTCCAGTCCTTGGGGGGCAAAGGATCACGCCCCGCCATGATGTCATCGATCTGGTCCTTGTCGATGGTTTCCCATTCGAGCAGGGCTTTGGC
>JAIXXW010000357.1 GCA_027490555.1 Comamonadaceae bacterium
AAGGTCTGCAGCATGTCGTCGCGGTGGTGGCCGAGCGCCAGCTTGTTGCACTTGAGCTCCCGCGCCACGCGGTACAGAATGCCCCGGCGCAGACGCGAGCACAGGCTGCACATGGTTTTGCCTTCGGGGATCTTGTCTTTCACGATCGAATAGGTGTCTTGCGTCTCGATGTGGAACTCCACGCCCAGCGCTTTCAGGTAAGTGGGCAGGACGTGCTCTGGAAAGCCCGGCTGCTTTTGGTCCAGGTTGACCGCCACCAGCTCGAAATCGACCGGGGCGCGGGCCTTCATCTTGAGCAGGATGTCGAGCATGCCGTAGCTGTCCTTGCCACCGGACATGCAGACCATGATCCGGTCGCCCGCTTCGATCAGGTTGAAGTCACTGATGGCCTGGCCCATCTGGCGGCACAGGCGCTTTTCGAGCTTGTGGGTTTCGCGCTCGATCTTGGCGGCTTTGGCGGCGTCGGCCGATTCAGTCTCCACCCAGGTGTTGTCGCTTGCTGTGTTCATGGGGTTCACCACTGTCCGGTTTCCATGCGAATGGCCACTTCGCAGTCTTCAAAAATTTCAAGTTTGGCAATCTTGACGCGCACACCCAACACGCCGGGCAGTTGCATCAGGCGGTTGGAGACTTTGCCGATCAGCGTTTCGAGCAGGTTGATGTGCTCGGCCGTGCATTCATCGATGATGATCTTGCGCACCTTGCGGTAGTCCAGCACATGGTGGATGTCGTCGTCGCTGGGCAAAAGCGGCTGCGTGCCCAGGTTCAGCTCGGCGTCGACCTGGATCGGCTGCGGATCGGTTTTTTCATGTTCCAAGATGCCCAGGTTGGCGTCAAAACGCAAACCGGTCAGCGCCAGGGTCTGGTGTCCGGCAGGGGTTTTCATGTCGGGGATTTGGTCTGGAAAATTTCCACCCCGACCGCCTCGCAGTCCGGGTACACATCGGGTTTGCAGCTGGACAGGCGCACCGCCTGGACCTGCGGGTGGGCGATCAGCACGCGCATCAGGTCGTCGCACAAAGTCTCTTGCAGCACGATGTGGCCTTGCGCCACACGTTGTGCAATCACCTCGCGGATGAAGTCATAGTCCACCACCTCCGACAGATCATCCTGGGTCGGGGTGGATGCGCTGTAGGGCACGAACAGCTCGACATTGAAGACGATGCGCTGGGGCGCGTGTTTTTCAAAATCGTGCGCACCGATGCGCACGTCCACCGTGTGGTTGCGCAAAAACAGGCGGCGGCAGTTCAGTGCCAAATCGGTCATCAGCTCGCTCATGCCGCGTCTTTCATGTCAGCGGTGTCGGCCAGGAACATCACATCGCGCGCCAGCGGCACCAGGTGCTGGCCGTTGTCCACGCACACCGTGGTGCCGGTGATGCAGGGGTTGTGCGCCAAAAACAGGCAGGTGGCGGCCACCTGCGCCGGGTCGATGGGTTCACGCAAGAGGTTCACGCGGCTGGCGCGGTCGAAATTCTCTGGGGTTTGTGGGCCACTCAAATACATCAGGCCCGGGGCCACGCCACACACCCGCAAGGGGGCCAGGGCCTGCGCCTGCAAGGCCACCGAGCGTTCCAGCGCCAGCTTGGAGACGGTGTAGGAGAAATAGTCCGGGTTCAGGTTGAACACCTTCTGGTCCAGGATGTGGACCACGCTGCGCTGGCCGGGCAGGGCATGGGGTGCCGCCTGCCGGGCCATGAGCGAGGCCAGGGACAAGGGGGCGATCAGGTTGACCTCGAGTTGCTGGCGGGCGCCTGGCAGGTCCATCTCGCGGCCCTCGTCCGGCTCGAACAGCGAGGCGTTGTTGACCAGGCAGTCGAGCGCACCGGTGCTGTGCGTGATGTGGGCCAGCATCTGTTCGACTTGATCGCTCTGGGCCAGATCGGCTTGCACGCATTCGACCTGGCCCCCTGCAGCCTGCAGTTCGGCTTGCAGCGCCTTGGCCGCATCGGCGGAGCGCTGGTAATGGCACCACACGCGCCAGCCGGCCGCCGCGAATTGGCGCACGATCTCTGCGCCCAGGCGGTGAGCGCCTCCGGTGACCAGAACTTGTTTCATGAAAGGGGGTGGCTTCAGATGGGGTGTTGACGGCCCCAATTATCGGGCAAGCGCCCGGCTGCAGGCGCCCCTGCCGCACAAAGCCCTGCAGGCCTTCGGCGACAATCCAGGGGTGTCGATCCCCCAGCCCACCTCTTCCACCCAATTGCCCGCGCTGATCCACCAGGCCATCGCCCAGGCGGGTGGCTGGATCGGTTTTGACCGTTTCATGGCCATGGCGCTGTACCAGCCGGGTCTGGGTTACTACACCAATGCCCTGCAAAAATTCGGTGCCATGCCGTCTTCTGGCAGCGATTTCGTGACCGCGCCGGGCCTGTCGCCCCTGTTTGGCCAGACCCTGGCGGTGCAGGTGCAACAGGCTTTGACCGCCACCGGCACCGATGAGGTCTGGGAGTTTGGCGCGGGCACCGGGGCACTGGCCCTGCAGATGCTGGACAGCCTGGGCGATGCGGTGCGCCGTTACACCATCATCGATCTGTCCGGCAGCTTGCGCGCCCGCCAGGCCGACACCTTGTTGAAACACGCGCACAAAGTGCGCTGGCTCGACGCCTGGCCTGAGGCAATTGCAGGGGTGGTGGTGGGCAACGAGGTGCTGGACGCCATGCCGGTGCAGCTGCTGCAGCGCACGCGGGGCGTCTGGCACGAGCGCGGTGTGGTCAGTGCAGGCGAAGGCTTCGCCTGGCAAGACCGCCTGACCGACCTGCGCCCGCCGGTGGAGATCGAGGGCGCGCACGATTACCTGACCGAGATCCACCCCCAAGCCGAGGCCTTCATCACCAGCCTGGCCGAGCGCTTGCTGGCCGGTCGGGGTGGGGCGGCGTTTTTTCTGGATTACGGTTTTCCCGAGGCCGAGTATTTCCACCCGCAGCGCCACATGGGCACCGTCATGTGCCACCAGCAGCACCAGGCCGACCCCGACCCGCTGGTGGCGGTGGGCCAAAAAGACATCACGGCCCACGTCAACTTCACCGGGGTGGCGCTGGCCGGCCAAAACGCCGGGCTGAATGTGCTGGGCTACACCAGCCAGGCCTGGTTTTTGCTGAACCTGGGGCTGGCCGAGCGCATGGCGGCCGCCACCCTGGCCGAGCGCAGCTTGGCCCAGCGCCTGATCAACGAGCACGAAATGGGCGAGCTGTTCAAAGTGATCGGTTTTTCCACCTCGGCCGATGCGTCTGCCCTCGGCTTTGCCCGCGGCGACCGCTCGCACCGCCTGTAAACGGCAACAAGGCTTTCTGTGTTGCGTTGGCTCATCGTGGTGTTCCTGGCCCTGATCCTTTTCAGTGGCTTGCAAAAGTGGCTGCAAAAGCTCGGCTTTGGGCGTTTGCCCGGCGACTTCCGGTTCCGTCTCTTTGGGCGTGAGTGGTTCATTCCCCTGACCAGCACCTTGCTGCTGAGTTTGCTGGCGGCTGGCTTGGCCCGCTGGTTGTGAGCCGCACAGCGGGCCCAGGCATCCCATCCCCGAACGTGTTACAGTGCGTCACGCCATTGGCGACTTATGCCCATCTCGCTCTTGCTGAGCCGATAGCGCATCCCGGCAGAGGGATGCCAGTCTTGTCCTCCACTGTGC